>CAMZHY010000575.1 GCA_947307005.1 uncultured Planctomycetaceae bacterium | reverse complement strand
ATTTTAGCCGCAAAAGCTTCCGATCGGCGCCCGCCGATCTCGGTCAACTCGTTGAATAAGGAGAGTTTATTATGAGCGAAGACCTGCAATTTGACGTCGTCATGCGCAATATCGCCGCCGGACTTACAGACGACCCCCAAGAAAATTTTCGTTATCTCATGGAGCAATGCCAAAAGTATAAAGACCATGAATTTGGCAGCGAAATATTACGCGCCTGCGGAAGGCTGCTCTATGAATCAGCCCCGGAAGAAAAAAAGACAGAGATAGACAAACTCTCGCAAAACTTCGTACAAGGAACAGAAGCCGCGCTCGACGAGATTCGGTTCAACATCTACAAGAAAGATTTCAAAAAGGCGCTCAAACTCGCCGAGGACCTCGTCAAAGGCGAGGAAGAAGTCGATCAATTCAAAGACGACAAAGTCAGCGAATACCGTCTCTTTGACGAACTCTTTGAGGAAGTTCTTTATCGTTTCCGTTACGAACCGACAAAAGATTTGCGTCAGTCGCCAATCCCCTATACGGAAATGTACGCCCTTTACGGGTCGCTGCTGGTGGAAGCGAGACGTCTCGAGGAAGCGCGCGTCGCGCTACAGAAAGGGCTGCGCTGGAACCCGATCCATTTCGATCTGACGATTGAATATATTGAAACGTTCAAAATGGAAGGACGCCTCGAGGAATTCCTCGCGAAGACGGTCGACGCGTTCAAGATCGCGTTTCGTTCAAAAGATTTAGCGCGACTCTACCGCAACCTTGGATACTATTTCGTCGAGAAGAAAATGTTCCGCGAGGCGACGGGACTCTACCTCCTCAGTTTGACGTTCGACAACGAATCGAAGCAAGCCCAATCCGAACTTTTTTTCATCTCCCACGAATGTGGAGAACAACCGACTACGCCCGACGAAGACGAACTTCGCGAAATCGCTCAAAAATACAATTTTCCGATCGGTCCCGACAAAGACGTGCTCGGCGTCGCATGCGCTCATGGAAAACATTTTTTGGAACAGAACAATTATGAACTCTCGGAGTATTTCCTAGAAATCCTCGCCGACCTTACCAAAGACGAAGAAGCCCAAACGGCGCTCGACGCCCTTCGAGCGCGGAAAGAATAATCGTCTCAATGTCGACCGTTAGCGTCCATATTCGGAACTCTTCGAAAGCCGAACTCTGTTCGACGCTTTCGTGGGAAGTCGCGGCTGGAACGACGTTCTGCGGACGCCGCTCGCGGTCGACGTCCCCCGCCTCCCCCAAAAAAACTATCGTCGAAAAATCGACCCCGTTATAAAATACCAAACGTCGACAAAAACGAACGACGGCGGACAAAAGTCCGCGTCGTTGCAACAAAAGTTTACGCCCTTTTCGGCGTCGAAGCGACGGCGACTTCGCCTCGCTCAAAGACGTCAAATCATTAAGAGGAGACTTTGCTATGAAAAAAGGTTACACGCACATTGGTTTGATTCTCGACGCGTCCGGTTCGATGTCTTCCTTGCAAGAGGACATTAAGGGAACGCTCAGGACGTTCGCCAAGGATCAGCTCGCGGCAAAGGACCCGGACGAAACGATCGTCCTCGACGTTTGGCAGTTCGACGACGAAGTCAAGCACATTATCGACTCGAAACCGATTGACGCCTACGATCCGAACCGGTACAGTTGCGGCGGTTGCACGGCGCTCTACGACGCCGTCTGCATCGGAATCGATTCGCTCGGCAAGAAGTTTGCCAAAATGACGGAAGACGAGCGACCGGAAGACGTTCTCTTCGTCATCGTCACCGACGGATATGAAAACGCGAGCAGGAAATACAATCTCGCCGACGTCAAAAAACGGATCGAGACCCAAACAAACGTCTACAGTTGGACGTTCGACTTCCTCGCGTCGAATATCGACGTCGACGCCGTCGCCGAAGACATAGGAATCGCCGACGCCGACTCGCGAATGACGCTCCAGGAAGAAAGCTTTGCCGAGGACATGCGCGAGAGAATGAACTACAGAAACAGCATGATTCGCGAGCGACGCAGGTCGAGAGAATAGTCGCTCTAATTCGCAGGCTGAAAGGAGATTCAGTTATGAAAAAAGGTTACACGCACATCGGTTTGGTTCTCGACGCGTCCGGCTCGATGACGAGTCTGCAGGAAGACATTAAGGGGACGCTCAGGACGTTCGCCGAAGAGCAGCTCAAGGCGAAGGACCCGGGCGAAACGATCGTCCTCGACGTTTGGCAGTTTTCCAACAGCGTCAAGCACATTATCGACGCGAAGCCGATCGACGCCTACGATCCGAGTCTGTATCGTTGTAGCGGCGGAACCGCGCTTTACGACGCCGTTTGCATCGGGGTCGACTCGCTCGGAAAGAAGTTCGCCGCCATGCGGGAAGAGGAGCGTCCCGAGGACGTTCTCTTCGTCATCGTCACCGACGGTTATGAAAACTCGAGCCAGGAATACCGCCTCGACGACGTCAAAAAACGAATCGAGACGCAGACGAACGTCTACAGCTGGAAGTTCCTCTTCCTCGCCTCGAACA
>CAMZHY010000574.1 GCA_947307005.1 uncultured Planctomycetaceae bacterium | reverse complement strand
ACTGCCGCGCTGCGCCAGTTCAACGTCGAAATCGGCGGCGCGCAGCAGCTTCAAAATGAGGTTCTCAACGTCTTCGCCGACGTAGCCCGCCTCGGTGAGCGTCGTCGCGTCCCCGATCGCAAAGGGAACGTCCAGCGTCTTCGCAAGCGTTTGCGCGAGCAGCGTCTTGCCCGAGCCGGTCGGCCCGAGGAGCAGCACGTTAGACTTTCCGAGTTCGACGTCGTCAAAATCGGTCAGGGAATTCACCCGCTTGTAATGGTTATGAACGGCGACGGAGAGCGTCTTTTTCGCGTAATCTTGCCCGACGACGTATTCGTCGAGCTTTGCGAGTAACTCGCGCGGCGAAGGAACGCGGCCAAACGGCTTGCCGCGTCCGAGTCGGCGGCGACGTTCCTGATCGAGAATCTTAGCGCATAGACTGACGCAGTCTCCGCAGATATACGCCTCGCCGGGACCTTCGACAAGAGGTCCAACCTCGCGATAATGTTTACGACAGAATGAACAATAGGCGTTCTTTTGACGCGACTCATGTTCGTCGTGTTCGCAGCCGTCGCCCGCGCTATGATTCTCAGAGAAACGCTCGCCCTTGAACTCGTCGTGTTCGTCGATCATTGAAGTCCTCCGTCGGACGCGTCCCTTGATCAGAGAAAGGCGCGCCCATTAATTCCATCTCACGCGGGTCGATTGGCGACTTCGTATCCTTACAAAGCGCCGACGCTGTAAACGCGTCCTCTAGCGAAAATACGCCGGAAGACGTGAGAAAATGCAAAAAATTCTATCTTTCTCAAACTTCTCACGTCGCGTGTTTTTACGCTGAAATTCTCCGCGCCGCGTCGCCGACGATCGACATGTCGCAGTCCTCGCCGATAAACGCGTTTTGGGGAAATCGACCGTTTAAGCGCTATACTCAAAAAAATCTCGCGTGGAACGTTCGACCGCTTTTTTATTCATAATCCAAAAAAGAATAATACCCGTTTTTTCAGAAAAAGATTATATGTTTTTCCTATTTTGAACAAATATTTCATTTTGAAAGATAAAAGCGCTCTCAAAACGTGGAAAAAAAGAAGAAATCCGGAAACCAGGCGCGTTCAACGCCGTTCTGAGCGCAAAAGCTCTTGGAGGCGCGCTTCGCGAGAATCCTCTTACATCTGGCTGAACTGAGCGAGCAGTTCTTCAGAAGAAAGCGCCCTAGAACCGCGACCAGAGCGTCGAATCTTACCTAAAATATACCACGCGATCGCGGCGAAAATCGCCAGCCCGGTAAATGCAAGAATCAGTCCAGGAAGATGATCCATGACGTCCGCCAAAGAGGAACAAGGGGTCGAATCCCCACAAATCTTAATATAATTGCACGGCGACGTCCCGCGTCGATAAACCGAGGACGACAAATAATCTTATTTATCTTACCCTGTTTACGCGACCGGAAACTTCTTAAAAAGAATAAAATTCCACGTCATAATCGGTCGATTCGATACAACGCGTCGTATAGACGTCGGCGAGGACGGAGCTTCGCCGATTGTAGAATCTTTACTCACAGCCGCCGGAGGCGTCGTTATGAAACGTTGTTTATCGCCCTGCCGCCACGTTCGTTTGAACGCGACGAAATTTGCGCGTTCCACTATCGTTGGACTCGCGCTTTTAGGCGCGACAAGCGTCGAATTGGGCGCTTTTAGCAACAACTCAGAACTCCGCGCTCAGAGTATTATAAATAACGCGCGACCGTCTGACAATAACGCGCTGAAAAGTTTTTCGGTTCCTTCCGACCTTTTTGACCAAGCGTCGGTTGTCGTCAAGTTGCCCGCGCCAAAGACAAATTCGGCGGTCGTCGACGCGTCTGAGTACAAGTTTACGTTCTACTTCCCCCAAAACGCCGACTCGAGCGAAATAACCGCGATCGATTTGCTATGCTCGCCCGACAAGGGCAAGACGTGGCGCGCGTGCGCGGTCAAACAGCCGACCGACAAGAATAAAGATTTCCTTTTCCACGCGCCGGAGCCCGGAGAATACTGGTTCGTATTGATGACGAGCTTTAAGTCGGGCGAGAATTCTTTCAGTTCGACGAAAGGGCTAATCTTTACCCAGGGCGCGAACGCGATAGGCGAATCCTTCGCGCTAGCGGACGACGGCGAGCCGACGATCGACGCCAGCCCGAACAATCTCGCGGAAATCTCCGATCTCGCCGCGCCTCCGATTCTGCGGCAGAACGACGAAGAGTTGCTCGTCGACAACGCGTCCTTTGCCGCGGAAGACGTCCAGCCCGAACTCACGACGCCGACCGCGCCGCAGCTCGACGCGCCTGAACTCCGAGATATGGAGGCGCCCCCGGAGGAAACGAGCCCGCGGCCGGGCAAGTTGCGCAACCTTTCCTTTGGCGTCGGAAAGGGCACTGGAAGTCTTTTGGTCACCGTTCGCTGGTTCCGCCCGGAAGATATCGACGCGCGGTATGCCGTCGACGTTAAATCGTTGAGCGTCGAACGCTCACCGTCTCCGACGGGACCTTGGACCATCGTCGCGGAAGATC
>CAMZHY010000573.1 GCA_947307005.1 uncultured Planctomycetaceae bacterium | reverse complement strand
ATGATTCAGTTTATTGTCTGACGCTTCAAAATGAAATCCATCGAAATCTGGATCCTTCAACGTTTTCCCCAAAGGATCCGGATCGTCAAACATCAATACGTCGGCGTCATAACGCGGATTGACATACGATGGAGCTCTCGGATCCGTCAAATCAAGATCAGCGGCTAGAACTGATTCAAAGTCTGCCGCTGTAGCGTTAGGGGAACAGAGACGCGCATTTCGAACAAGATCTGCACGCAATTGCTCGCGATATCGGAACTCGTTATAAACAAAAAAACCAAGCCCTGCTAGCGCGACGGAAACGGCTAAGAAAAAAAAGCGATCTCTTCGTTTTTTAGGCGCAACCTTCTCCGTTATTTGAGGCTGTCCCACTGTAATCGGCGTCGTTTCAACGCTTGGGTCAAGAGGACGCAGTTGAACTCCCCTATCTTCAGATCCAGTCTTTCTTGACGTCGAATCTATATTCGCTGTCGAACTCGTCGCCGCGGACTCTGGGGTCGGAGAGGAAAGCGTCAGAAACCCGTCGGGGTAAAAGAGATCCTCACGAGTTTTCGAAGGTTCTGGAGGGCGATTGCGTCTCGCTGCGTCGACAGAAGAAAAGTGGGTCGAAGAATTGACGTCGCGCGAAGGAACAAACAAGGCGCCCCCGTTAGGCGAAAGGTCGCCGTTACTAGCCTGAACGCGCGTTTGCGCGGAAAGACTATCGGCGCCTCCCAATAATAGGGCAAAAAAAAGGCAGAAAACAAATAGGGAACGCATAGACGTCAAAAACGCGAAAGATAAAGACGAAAACGCCCCTTTCCACGTAATTTTCTCTATATCAAAGGTCCCGATCTTCATGTGGTCGCTCTGTGCTATCAACGATTTGTAGAATCCGTATGCGTAATCCACAAACCACCCCCAACGGATTCACCGGGTACATTATAGGATAAGATTCCAACCCATTCAACAAGCAACCGCCAATAAAAGAGCAAATAACCAACGCTCTAACCCGCAAAACCATACCCAAAAGAGAAAACCCAAACGTCTCGAACGACTAAAGAAGAAAAAAGAAAGAGCGTCGGCGCATAAGCCGGATTCAGTGCTCGCAAACGAGCGACGGTCATTTATCTCGACGACTAGTCGCCTAATCGTTCTAGCGGTTTACCTGCGTTTTCAAGGCGGATCACCCTTCGTTTATTCAAACGCAACGCGTCTTAACCTTGCTCCCAACGGGGCTTGCCTTGCCGTCTCAGTTACCTGAAACGCGGTGAGCTCTTACCTCGCCGTTTCACCCTTACCTTCGAATTCCGGAGGCGGTTTACTTTCTGTTGCGCTTTCCCTGATCTCACGATCGGCGGACGTTATCCGCCGTTGTATCCTATGGAGTCCGGACTTTCCTCAAAGGGGTTGGTTCCCTTCGCGACCGTCAGTCCGACGCTCGCGCAGTATTGTATTTAGGGATGGCAATAAGTCAACCCAAAGGAACAATGAGTTTTTTGATCGACCATTTGTAATGCGATTTGACGCCAGCCGGTATTTAACGACAAGATCGACAATGTTGCCCCAAACGACGCGAAGCTTTCATCTACGTCCCAACATGCGCTCGGAAATCGTCCGAAACTCAAAAGGCAATGATTCGCTACAAATCGAAGTAAACGTATAATAGAATAAAGGCGAGCGACTTTTCAATCGCTCGCCTTCTCGCATATAACGTTCGTAGGCAACCTAGACTACGAACAGCCACAATCTTTCATTAGTTAGCATCAAGCGACGCAAACCAAGGCTTCAGTTGCAACCAACCACAGCCGGTCCACAGGCGGGAGCCGGGGCGGATTCAACAGGCGCGCAAGCCGCGCAAGACCCGCAAGAACCGCAGGAAACGTCGAGGCAAGCAGGCTTGAAGAAACCACAATCCTCGGTCGGAGTGGTAATGTCCGCAAGAGCGCTAAAGGCGCCATGGACAACTTTCAGAGCGCCGTTGATCGGACGGTGAACCGCATTGTAGAGGCAAGGAGCGAGGTACGGGAACATCGGGCCACAGCAGGTGGGGGCGGCAACGTCGCACGAAGAGCAACTCGGAGCTTCAAGACCGCAAGAAGGAATACGGGTCTTAACAATCGGTCCGCAAGTCGGAGGAGCCACGGCTTCAGGAGCCGAACAAGGGGCGCAACTCGGGGTAATCGTAACGCAGGAAACACACGGACGGCAGGCAAGCAACGATCGGAGGCCGCCGAAAAGCTCGCAAGAGGACCCCGTGCAAGAAGCGCAAGGCGCGCAACTAGCGCACGACGTTTCGGCAGCTGCCGCGCAGGGCGCGCAATCTTGCGCGAAAGCGTTAGCGGAAGCAAAGATAGCCGCAATGGCGACCAAACATGCAGTCAGGCGAATTTTCATTGTAGGTAAACTCCTTTTAAACCTGGATATCGAACAATCAATCAGCCGCTCCTTCGCGTCACTCCATTCCGAAGTTACCGAACGCTTATACAAACCCACCGTGAGATTCACAGAGCTTAAAGCCCAGAAGCTACCGCCGATTTAAAAGCGTTCA
>CAMZHY010000572.1 GCA_947307005.1 uncultured Planctomycetaceae bacterium | reverse complement strand
ACGGACGTCGAGCGGCTCGCGGATCCGAAGACGGGCGAGGTCGTCGACTATCATTTCGCGTACGACGCGTTGCAAAACGAGGCGCTAACGCCCGTCGAGGAGAACGGCTGGCGGCTGATTCTTCAGACGTTCGGACCGCTGGCGCTGGATCGCGACCGTCTTGCGAAAAGCGTTCCTTGGGAAGAATTTCCGACGAACAAAGAGTCAAAGGAATGGTTCGAGGGAGATTGGACGTTTCTTTGCGAGAAGTTTAAGCTCGACCCCAACGCGAAACCGACCGCGCTGGGACGCCTAGGTCTTAGCGACTATCTGGGGAAATACGGACTCAAAGGCGACGAGCCGGAGCCTGACTTCGATCCCATTCCCGATTCCATCTCTGAATTTCGTAAATTTCGCGGTCCTACTTATTGGGAGAACTACGAGGAGCGACCTGCGAAGGGGATTGTCTACAGCGAGGTTCTCAATGCGCTCTCTTCGAAACCGTGGACGGCGGAGGAGTATCCCGTCCCCGCGCGGTGGTTTGACGAGAACGCGGACCTCTTCGAGACGCTCGCTCAGGCGGCGCGTTCGCCGCGACTTGGATGTTTGACGCTCGCTTCCGAGGATTTCGAGGGAAATTTCGACTATATGCAATTTTCCCCGGAGTTTGGGATTTGCGATTTCTGCCAAATCATATTGGCGCGCGCCTGTTATCGCGTCGGTTCCAGGGATATCTCCGGCGCGATCGACGACGTCGAAACGGTCGCGCTTTTTGCAAGGTCGATTCTTAGCAGCGGGTACGCGGGTTTTTCTTCGGGTATTATGGGAACCGCAAGGCTGTTCCGCGCGCTCCGCGTCCCTCTTTACGGGAACCCCGACGTTCCGCCGACGTCCGAAGAACTCGCGCGTGTCGCCGCGCTCTGGCGCTCGTTTTATCAAGACGGTCAAATGACTCGATATTTTCGACTTGCGCTCCGAGGGCAAAAACTTGCCAGAGGCTACGGGATTTACGCCGATTATCTGACGCTGCGTCGGCGCGGGCGTCCTATATATCGCGAGTTAACCGGTTGCGATAGCGTCTTCAACGGCGAAGTGAACTACTCGATTTGGGAGAGGGCGTTATATTGGCTTATTTTTTGCGCGCCGCCGATCGACGACGCGAAGTCGCTTCGCTTCTTTCAAGAGATTTTCGACGCGACGTTGGAAATGAGCGACGATGAGATTGACGACTATCTTGACGTTGGGGAGTTCATGAGTTTTAAAGGTTTCTTCCTAGCGCTTACGTCGCCTGAGAGAATCCATGCATCTTGGGTTGCGAACTATGGGTATGTGATCCCTTCATGGCAGGCCGCAAAAGATGTTTATTTCTTCTCCGAACTCGCCCTCAAAGAGGCGACGATTGCGTCGGCGTTCGTCGCGTATTATCGGGAGCATGGAACGCTCCCGCCCGCGTTTACCGTCGATGAAAAGGGCAAGCCGCTGCATAGCTGGCGCGTGTTGATTCTTCCGTATCTCGGCGACGAAGAACGCTCTCTGTACGACCAAATCCGCCTCGACGAGCCGTGGGACTCCGAGCACAACGCCGCTTTTCACGCGCAAACGCCCGACGTCTTCCGGCGCCCCGCCGCGTCGGAGACGAAGGAGGGGGAGACGATCTTTTCCGTCCTCCTCGGGGACGAAGGCTTCTTCGACGAGTCGGGCGTCGGCAAAGACCCGAAGGAAGCGGCGTCCGACCCGAATCGCGACGTCTGGAGCCAGTTCCTCGTCGTCGAACGCGCCGAGTCCGTCGACTGGATGACGCCCGACGCGGAGCTTAAAATCGCCGACTTTACCGCCGACGGCGAAACGAACGTCGAGAAATTCTTCGAGAATCGTCCTCCCCATGCCAGTCTATACTACGCGACCCTCGGCGGCGCCGTGGGCTCTGTCAACGATTCCGTCTCCGCCCCGGAACTGGAAGCGCGATTGCGCGGATTGCCGATCCCGGAGAAAGAAGAAAGGTTTTTCCTCCAAACTTTTGAGTCTGACGACGGTGAAGGCGGCGAGGACGAGTTTTGACTCCTTCGACGAATTTTGAATGCGGCGATGAATCAGACCGCCTCATGAGACAAGTATAGCCCTGCGACGTCGCGCGCGTCAACGCGAGAAAACAAAGGCGTCGGAGCCAATTCCGCGATGGGGATTATAACGATAGTTGATCGGGCGATAGAGGACGAATCGAATGACCCTAAAAACGCCCCGATGACCCTAAAACGTCCCTAATGACCCCAAAAATGACCCTAAAATGACCCCAGAAACGGGCTCTTATGACCCTAAAACGACTCCAATGACCCCAAAAATGACCCCAATATGCCCCCAGAAACCTCTAGCGCGACCCCAGTAATGACCCCAAAACTTCAAATGGAAGAAGAATCCCGAAAAGAATCGGAAAATACCGAGACTCCGAAGCGTTTTTGGACGCGTCGGAAGAAGAGGTTTTTCGGCGTTCTCCTCGGTCTCGTCGTTCTCTGCGTCGGGTATTATTGTTATCGCGACAAGCCGATGAAGTTGGT
>CAMZHY010000571.1 GCA_947307005.1 uncultured Planctomycetaceae bacterium | reverse complement strand
TGAACGCCAACCGGTTATGACCGCCGTGTCGCGACATGACGGGCGAGTCGCTCCAGACGCTGGGCGCAAATTTAACGCGAAGGCCAAAGGTTATAGCGCGCCCCGACGCGTCGTTAAACGCGGCGTTTATCTCATCGGAAACCGTCGCGTACGCGCCTCGAGCAACTTTTGCGACGCGACCGTCGCCCCCGCGAGCAAGAGACTCGTCCTTCTCCGCGCCGTCGAGCGTGACGCCCATTTCAAAACCGGGGCTGGCGACGACGTCGTCGGAATCCGACTCGCTGAAATCGAGAAAAACCTTGGCGGATTCTAAAATGTCGCGAGGCGACTCCTCCGCAAACAGCAAACCGCCTCCCCAAAGGCAAACGAACAGACAAACGACGTTAACAACTCGTTTCATGATTTGGCGTTCCGTGATGAGCAAATTAAAAAGGACGTCGAAAAACCGCGTCAAAGCGCAGCCAAAGTCTTGAGGTCGACGGGAGTTGAAACGCCTTCAAGGGTCGGCTCAATAGGAGGAATCGAGCCATCCGGCGCGAACTCGAAGCGATCGAGACACGTTTCGCGTCCCCATCCTCCCGGTCTCTGAGGCTGGATTATACGATGATAGAAAATATAGTTCTCGCCGTTCGGCAGGAACAGGAACGAATGATGACCTGGTCCGAGAATCTTCTTTTCGGGTCGTTTGGAGAGAATAATCGGGTCTTTTTCCGGGCTGACGAACGGACCGAGTGGCGAGTCGGACGTCGCGATCCAAACCTGATAGTTCGGATCGCGCGTGTCGTTCTTCGACCATGTAAGGTAATATCGGTCGTTACGGTAGAAGACGTACGTTCCCTCGAAAAAGTTCGGCGGGGTAATATCTTTGATCGTTTCGCGTCGAATTGACGTCAGACCGTCGGAGAGTTCGGCGACGCAAAGATAGGAGTTGCCCCAATAGAAGTAATTCTTTCCAGAGACGGGGTCGCAGAACGCAAAGGGATCGATTTCCACGCCGGGCCGTCCCTTGGGATGAAGATCGTGCCCGACGATTTCGCCGACGTCCGTAAAAGGCCCCGTCGGATCGTCGCCGACCGCGACGCCGAGTTTTTCATTGCAGCAGTAGTAGAAGTAGTACTTGAACTCACCGTCGCCGATCTTCTTCTCCATAATCGACGGGGCCCAGAAATTACGATGATCCCAATGGACGTCGGAGGCGCGAAGAACGTAGCCTTCGTATTTCCAATCGACAAGGTTGTCTGTCGACCAAGTCTGAAACCCGTTCCCCGCCGTCGGATAGACGTAAACGCGACCCGTCTTCTTCGAGAACAAAACCTCGGGATCCGCCGCCGCGCCGGGCAAGATAGGATTATGGTATTTGCGCTCGTCCTCGGCGAAAGAGCCCTTCCCGTCCCAAAGAACGCCGCTTAACGACGCGAGCGCGCAGGATTTCAACATGTCGCGCCGCGATAAATGAGCGTCCGTCAAAGAAAATACGCCGTTAGCGCCGTCCTTCATGATAAACGTCTCCTAAAAACAAAAAAGCAAATCGGATATTCCCAACCGAGGGAACGCCCTGAATTATACGACGCCGAAAATTTAAATTCAAGCAAAGAAACGATTGGACGGCGATTCGCCAACCCCGTAAAACTCGATTCGCGAAGGGCCAATAGAAAGAACCGCAAGGACACGACTGAAAAGAAAACGCCAAATCGAGCAGGGGGGATTTTCTCCCCCTCTCACACTGCCAGTACGTGTCGTTCGGCATACGGCGATTCAACATGACGTCAAGTCAATGCGCTCATCACAGATTGCTTTGTCTCGCGCGTTTTTCGCCTTTCTGTTCCCATGATCGCGTCATAAATTGCGCAGCATCCGCTCATTTACGTTTCGCCCTTCCTGCTGTCAGACAATTCATAGGACGTACATTATGAGTACGCGATCACGTTGTTCGATCCTTCGACGCTACTCGTTTCCGATTCGAGACTACTATGACCTCTGCCGACTTCTCACAGTTCGTTGTTACAACGGTTAAACGCCGCCTGTGAGACCTCGCGGGATAAGCCCTCAAATCTTTCCTCGTTTACCCTCCTGATCTACGCGCCAAGGTTACGGGCGCCTTTTGGAATTTGACGCCTTTGACCGTCTCATCCGCTTGACGCGCCTTAGTATCGGGTTCCTGTCCGTAGGGCCGCAGTTTCGCTATTGCTTCCTCTCTCCCATACCTCGCGGTATGAAACTTGCAAGTCGCTATCGGATTCGTCGGCAACTACGCTCCTTGGAAACTTCACCCAAGATTCAGGGCATGCCCGTCATACCGAAAAAATCCTCGGGAGTCGTTCGACTCTCGGGGATTCTTTTTATTGCCGACGTCCCTCTAGCAGGCTCTCTTTGGATTCGTCGGCGCCCGCATTCCCTGGGGTTCGCTCAAGATTCTGAAAATGCGGGGCAAACTGAGGCGGTCGTCGATTCTGACCGACGTCTGCTTTTTCTACGGGTTTGGCGCCGTCTTTTCCCGATGAAAATCGCGTTCGTCGTCTGCTGCGTGAACTATGTTCT
>CAMZHY010000570.1 GCA_947307005.1 uncultured Planctomycetaceae bacterium | reverse complement strand
ATCTCCGATTATGACGTCGCTCGGGGAATCCTCCTGCCCGACTACACGCCGCTGAGATATAAGGGAGCGGCCGACGGCTGGTCCGGCAGCGCGTACCTAGAACGCGGCTTTACGTTCACGCTCGCCGGCTCCGATCTCCAGCCGTACGGCGGTCTGCAGTACACGCATCTGCACGCGGACAAGTTCGCGGAGATGGGCGCGCTTCACACGCTCAGCGTCAAGGGACCCGGCGTCGATTACAACAGCTTGGAAGGCGTTCTCGGCGTTCGCTGGCTGAAATCGACGCTCGTCGGCGCGAGCCAGTTCGACGTCAACGCTTACGCGAACTGGACGCACGAGTTCCTCGACGAGGCGCCCGACGGCTACGTCGCGCTCGCCGGTCGTTCCGACGGCTCCTTCCGCGTGATTGGCAACGGCGTCGGACGCGATTGGGTCTACGCGGGACTCGGCGGCAAACTGCACGTGAACGACTGCTTCAGCGTCTACGGCGGCGCGGACGTTCAGGTCAACAAGTACACGACGTACGTCAACGGTCACGCGGGCATGGCCTACACGTGGTGACGTCAATCCGGACGACGCGAACAGAGCGTCGTCCATAGAGAATCGGCGAGCCGACGTCTTCAAACGAGGACGTCGGCTCCCTTGCTTTGAGAAAGGGGATTCGTTATTTTTCTTTTTGGAAAAAAGAGAAATAACCCGTTGACGGTTTTGAAACTGAGGATAGAATGAACGCGTTCTTGTTGAGGCTTGCGGGTTTCACTCAAGGACGTTCCTTCGGGGAGTTAGCTCAGTTGGGAGAGCGCGACGTTCGCAATGTCGAGGTCGAGGGTTCGACTCCCTTACTCTCCACTAAATACCGGTTTCTTTGAACCGGTATTTTTTTTAATCTTGGGCGACTAGCTCAGTTGGTTAGAGCGCCGCTTTCACACGGCGGAGGTCAACAGTTCGAGTCTGTTGCCGCCCATTTGTCGCGACTCCGTGTTGATAACGGAGTTAATAGACCGTCCTTTGGCGGCGGTCGTCTTTCATAAGCTCCGATTTTTTGTCCTTGGGCGAGATTTCGGAGTTTCTTCATTTCTTGAAGGCTCCCGCTTCAAAAAGGCGCGGATTGATTTTCTCGAGAAACCCTAGAGTTTTCTAGCCGTGTTTTTCGATGTTGCCCTCAGTCGCGTCGCATTTTTTGCGGCGAGGCTATTGACGGCGGAACGTTGAATTTGGACAATAACTCGCGCAGGGTTTTCCTTAGGAATTGCGGCGACGCCCTCCTTTCGCATTGTCGAACCAAAGGGAAAAACTTGTCAAATCGGCGGAAACCGAACGGTCGCGCGACGCTTTTCCGCGACAATCGGTTGATTAACAGTTGTTTTTACGTCGTTTAACAAACGATAGTTTTCCATTTGATCTAGATTTAAGTGAAGACGCCCATGGTTAAAGTCAATCCGAAATATCGAGTTTTTTTCATATCCGCTTTTGTTTCAGTCGCAGCGTCGTTATTTTGCGTCGCGTCGTGTACGTTCGGGCAGGATTCGTCTTTTCTTTCGAAATGGTCTGAATCGAGTTCTCGCAAGGCGGGAACGCGTCAGACGCTGAAGATTGGCGACGTCGCGTACGGGTTCTGCTGGATACCCGCCGGAGAGTTCGACATGGGGTCGCCGGAATCGGAAAAAGGTCGTGGCGGCGACGAGACGCTTCATCATGTTGAGTTGACGAAGGGCTTCTGGATGTTGGAGACGGAGGTCACGCAGGAGCTTTATTGGGAGATTATGGAGTCCGCCCCGAGTTATTTCAAGGAGACGGACGATATTTCCGATCTTCCCGTTGAGAACGTCTCGTGGGACGACGCGATGAAATTCTGCGACAAATTGACAGAGCGTCTCCCGAAGGGGTTGAAAGCGTCTTTGCCGACGGAGGCGCAGTGGGAATATGCGTGTCGAGCCGGCACGACGACGCCTTTTTCTTTTGGGAGCGCCTTGAACGGCGACAAGGCGAACTGCGACGGTAATTACCCCTATGGAACTTTTAAGGCGGGAAGGAGCCTTGGAGGGACGACGCCAGTGAAGAGCTACGGTGCGAATCCTTGGGGACTCTACGATATGCACGGCAACGTTTGGGAATGGTGTTTGGATTTCTATGGCGACTATCCTTCGGGAACGGTTGTCGATCCGACGGGACCCGATAACGCCTCGTACCGCGTGAATCGCGGCGGGAGCTGGATCCGCTTCGCGAGGGACTGTCGCTCCGCGAATCGGAACAGGAATTCCGCCGACTACCGGATCAGCGACCTGGGATTTCGTTGCTTGCTGAGTTGCGACTAGTCCAGCAAGACAAGCAAGCAGGGAGTCGATCGGATCTCGCGTAGAGCGTAGGCCGCCGGCGCGGGACGCGCCGATAGCGCGCCGTAGCGAACGCGAGATCCGATCGACTCAGACCCGGCGATAAATAGCGGATTCTTAGGGCGCGGGGGCTAGCCCCGGTGAATAAAAACCTCTTAAACTATATATTGAAATGCGAGTCTGTTTTTTAGGACGGACTCTAACG
>CAMZHY010000569.1 GCA_947307005.1 uncultured Planctomycetaceae bacterium | reverse complement strand
GCGGGCTTTGGCGCCGCGTCGGAATTTACGGCGCCAAGAGACGCGTCGTTCCGCGCGCCGTCGCGTTTCGCTCGACGACGCGTTCCAACCGCGTTGGTCGGGCGTCCCGCGCCGCGATTCGGACGCGTCGGGGCGGCGTCCTTCCCGAGGATGCGAGGAGCGCGCGACGGGGAAGGGCGCCGCCGGGGATCGTCGTCGGATATTTATCGGGAGTCCGACGCTTTTTACGGCGCGATTCCGACGTTCGCCGCGTTTATTCCACCGTCGCGCGAAAACGTCGAACCTTTCGCGTTCGCGCCGCGCGATTCGACGAGAAATTGGTCGACGTCCGAGACGGACTTCGACGCGGATTTCGGCGCGTTTGACGACGCCGCGCTCAATCGCGCCGCGTCGTCTGAACCGGGGACGCCGCGTTTGGCGTCGAGACGGTTTGACGTCGCGCCGGATTGGCGGCTGCCCTTTCCTGGAATCGACGGGATTGCGGAACGCGCGACGTCGTCGCGACGTCGCCGAGAACGGACGGGAGAGAGGGAACGCTTCGGGATGCGCGACGCGGCGGTTGGGAGCGCGTCGGGCGACGCGAGCTGGCGCGTTGCGGACGAGGTCGGCGGGCGCGACGGGGACGCGCGAACGCTGGCGACGATCGAGAGGTTGTTGAAAGAGTCCCGAGACGCGTTGGTCGCGCTCGCAAGGGACGCGACGGGCGATTTGACGTTGACGACGGAGTAAGCGATGGGTTGGACGATGTTGCGGCGCCTTGAGAAGCGCGGGCGGGTCGGCGAGAATTACGAGAAGGAAGTGGACGAGATTTACGAGTTGGACTCCGCCGAGGATTTCGACGCGTTTCTCGTCTCCTTCAAACGTCGGGGCGCGCTCCTGATCGAGCGGCGCGGCGGGCTGGCGTTTTATTTTACGGTCGAAGGGATCGAGATCGCGCGGCGTCCTCCGACGGCGTCGGGGCGCGTTCAGGTCGTCGCGACGCTGACGCTCTCCCTTCTCAAACAGGCCTCGGAACTGACGCCGCCGTGGACGCTCGCCCCGTACGCGTTCCGACTCTCGACGCGCTCGACGGAGGAGACAACGTCGCGGTTTTATCCGGGCGTGAACGATCTCCTATGTCCTCGCGGGAGCTTTTCCCCCGCGCCCCTGTGCAATACGGCGGGGATACGGATTCCGGCGCGGACGACGCGCGGGCTGACGCTGGTCGAGTTCTCGTACAACGTCCCCGTCTCGGGGTTCGATTCGCGCCTCTTCTGGGCGGCGCAGGGGAAGATCAACCTGTCGACGGTCGTCGTCTGCGGGATGACGTTTCCCCCGCGAACGATTCGACTTGAGTCGTTCAACGCGCGCTACGGGACGGAGACGGCGGAGACGACGGACGCAGGCGGACAATCGTCGACGATTACGTGGAAGTATTATCGGATCGACGTCGGGCTGCTCGCGAATCCCCGTTCGTACGACCAGCTTTACGCGAACTCGGGAACGCACGTTCGACGCGGCGCGACGCTCGCGCGAATTTGGCGCTGGACGGTCGGCGGGTCGGCGCGTTACGGGACGTATCAGGAATATCAAGCGTCGGGGGCGCGGGACGGGGAGCCGATATCGGAAAGCGCGCCCCTCGACGGGACGGGAACGCAGGTCGCGCCGATCTCGACGTGGCGCGTCGGGTCGCCGTACGAGCCGGTCGAATTCGCCGCGCTCGGACTGCCGACGGAGGGCCCGTCGCAGTGGAGGGCGACGCCGTAAGAAAGGAGAACGAGGATGAGACGTTTGAACGTAACGCGCGACGCGGCGCGCGAGATTGTCCGCGCTGGGACGGAGTCGCCCGAGGTCGCGATCTACGAGACGCCCGAGGCGCCGCCGCCGTGGCGCCCAGAGTTCGACGTAAGGCCGTGCCGCCTTCTTTCGGCGTGGACTCAGAACGACGCGGGCGTCTGGCAAGGGCGCGCGTGCTTCATTATTCCGGAGACGGGGCGTCCCGATCCGAGTTTTATCTTCGACGTCTACTGTCCCGCCGCGTCGGGGCGTCCGGAGGGGGATCCGTACTCGTGGCGATTCTGGGCGGCGTGGCGCGGTCGCTGGGAGTCGTTGCAGCAGCCGGTCTATCAGCGGATTTACGTCGGCGGGAGCTACATTTCGGCGGGCGCCTACGACGTCGAACTCGGCGGCTACCGGATCGACAACGAAGGACTCACGCACGCCGTCGTCCCCGGCGACGCCTATTCCAACACGAAGACGCTCTACTTCAACCGCCGCTTCTTCCAGTGGATTCCGTCGACGCTCGATATCGTCGGCAAGAAGGAAATCTCGCTCGTCGGGAGATATGAGACGGTTCTGACGCCCAACGGGGAGAAACAAATCTTCGTCCTCGGAACGTCAAATTAACGGAGACGGCGCGATTCTCTTGGTTTCGCGTAAAGCGTAAGTTTACCGCGCGTTCCTTCTTGCAATTTTGCGACGTTTTCCTCGTCGTGGCGTGGACGTCCGTTTCTTTTCAGGGTACAATATCCGCCGACGGCGTCGGAGCTGAGACGACCGCCGCGATC
>CAMZHY010000568.1 GCA_947307005.1 uncultured Planctomycetaceae bacterium | reverse complement strand
TCATTCGAAAACGAAACGAAATTTTTATCCGGGTGTATGTGAATCGCACAGTCACATAAGTGCATTCAATGTTGAAGGAGATTTTTTGACGGCAACGCTGGCTCCTTATTGCAGTGTTAAATCACTTTGGTTTATGGAAAGAGGCTCTGTTGGCGACAGTTATTACCCATGCGGAGATTTCCAATTTAATATCCTCGAACAAAATGAAAGTGACATATGTGCTAAGGGATTGCTTATAATTGGGATAGGATATTCGAAACAGCTTAAAAACGCTTATAAGAAAGCCCATGAAATTGTAAACAAATTGAGAAAGTCTCGTGAAAATGGAAAAGATTAAGATTCAACAAGTAAAAAAAAGAATCGGATATATACCGAGAACGCATGAAGTTGTGTTCATTGAACCTTCTATAAAACATTGTTTTTTTAACGCAGGAGATTTTGACTTTTCTCTTGATAATTACACTTCCGCTACCCGTTATTACAACAAAGCGGGGAAGGAAATATTCAGTAGCGGCATGGCTCATGGTAAGGTCAGTTATATGGGGAGCGTTTTAGTTGACGTTGTGGACGAATCGGCTTTTGGCCCAATTCCTGGAGAAACATCCCAGTCGCTGGTTTGTTTTGACCCTCGCATTGTAATGATTCATGTCTTGTTGACGTGGATACTCTGGAAAATTGGCGACATATACGAAATCGACCTTAGTTCATATGATAAGTTTATCAGCCTCAAAAAAATAACAGACCTTTTACACCCAATTCCGACAATGGAAGAAGCAAAGGAATTTTTAAAAAAGAACGGTAAATATAGAGAAGAACCTGTTTTCGATACTTTTACAGATGGACTTCTTCCTCCTCGCAAGCTTTTGGGCGTTCCTCGCAAGATTCGCGACTACTTCAAGAAATAAAACGCAACAGGGAGCCGTTGGCTCCCTGTTTTTTTTTGTCTTTTTGAAAAATCTTACAATATTTTTTGTTTTTTGTGTTTACAAAATTCAAATGAGAGTTATAATTCTTTTATTGAAACGCCACTGAAAGGGGTAAAACAATGTCGAGTATTGAAGTGATTAGGATTCTTCGCCGAGACGGTTGGAAACTCAAAGCGGTGAAAGGCGACCATTATCAATATGTTCATCCGACAAAGAAGGGAAAGGTTACTGTTCCGCACCCGAAGAAGGATATCCCGATTAGGACGCTCAAAAACATTGAGAAACAAGCAGGTTTGAAATTCAATTGATGGATCAAAGGAGCCGCGCAATGAAAAGATACTACGCTTATTATGTGATTCTCGAACCGAGCTCCGACGGATTCGGAGCGTACTTCCCCGATCTTCCCGGCACGGCGTCGGGCGGCGAGACCGTCGACGAAGCAATCTTTGAGTCGCAGGAATGTCTCGCGCTTCATCTTCACGGCATGGAAGAAGACGGCGATCCTATCCCTGCGCCGTCTGCGCGAGATCAGATTGAAGTCCCGGAAGGTTGTCAACTGGCTCTGGTCTCAATCGACATGAAGGAGTTTTATCCCGAAGACTTTCAGGAAGAAAAGCGCGGCGGCGCTAGAGCTGGCGCGGGTCGTCCTAAAAACTCGGGGCGACAGGCGACGCAACGTCTGGTCGTTCGCATGACGGTCGACGAAGACGAGCTATTGACGCGCCTTGCGGCTGAAGCTCAAAAGAACAAGTCGGAATACGTTCGCGATCTTATCGCGGCGAACGCGTAATATCGCTGATTTTGAAAATATTTTCACGATTTTGGGCGAAAACAGCCCGAATTGGGGAAAAATATTGCTAGATTCGAGCGTTATTTGTCTGAAAAGCTAGGAGTATAAATCGAGATGACGGAAGGTTTGAAAAGGGTTAAATACGAGAAAAGTCCTCTTGTTGAGGTTATCTTCCAATTACAGTTTCCGACAATATTAAGCATTAACTTAAAACAACCTGCGGAATTGCAAGAAAAGATACGCGCAAGATTTCCTTTCTTCGGAGAACAACCGAACATTATTGACGGCATTGTCGTTAGTCCACAAAATATTTCATTCTCTAAGGGAAATGCGGACAACAAGAATTATTTTTTTGTTTCCGAAGACAATAAAATGAGGTTTAACATGACGTCGTCGTTCATAGCCCTATCGACGATGGCGTATACTCAGTGGGAAGATTTCAGAGAGTATATTGATTTTGTCGTTCCCTTTTTTGAAGAAGAATATCGTCCCGCTTTCTATACTCGCGTGGGACTGCGCTATATCGATGTTATAACACGCAGTAAACTTGATCTTCAAAATAAAAAATGGACAGAGCTTGTCCAATCGCATGTTTTGGGAATGGTTACCAAAGATCATGAATCAGGAGTTAGGTCTTACGTATCTGAAACGGAGTATGAAATTGAAAAAGAACAAGTTTTGACAAGAGCTCACATTGAACTTGTCCGAGTGAATAATCAACCAGAAATATCTCTATTGCTTGATTGCGATTACTTTACTATCGGAAATACAAAACTTGGCGATAGAAAAGACACGGCGGAAAGACTTCATTCCGCGTCCAGCCATTTTATTCAGACGTCG
>CAMZHY010000567.1 GCA_947307005.1 uncultured Planctomycetaceae bacterium | reverse complement strand
CTCTGACAAGGAGAAAATCAGCCGCGGCGTCCCTTACGTCTCCGACATCCCAATCCTCGGTTGGCTCTTCCGATACGATCAGGAAATAACGCAGCGGAAAGAGTTGCTGATTGTGATGACCCCGCGTATTATGCGTAACTCCGATGATTTTGCCGAGGTTATGCAACGAGAAATGGGAAGAATGAACGTCGACCTTAACGAGGCGATGAGTATCAACGGAAATATGGGACTATACGATCCCTGCACAGATCAGGGGTATCAACCTAAAGAACGACGTCTCATTCACGATCTTGTCCATCCCGACAAGATGGATGAATTTGAAAAAATTCCGCCATATTCCCCCGAAAGGGATTATCGACCGCGACCAATCATTGAATCTGGCTCGGATCCCTACTCGCCGAACGTTACGCGTCCAACCTCAAACGATTTCGGCGTAAACAGGACTAATTCCGACCTTGGCGCTTCCGTCGTCAACAGACGATTTAGTTCCCTTCAAGACGCTCCGCGTCCAGAAAATAGGCCGATAAAGTCAAACGCCTCTTCGGCGGACGAACCTACGATCAACGACGAATTTCTCATCGACGATCGCTTTACTGAAGGTTCCGCGTCAAGGGCGAGACAGACGAACGAGCGCAAGGTCGCGATGCGAGAAACCAATCTGACAACAGGCGCAAAGAGCGTGACGCAACGCGATCCCGCGCGTCAGAAACTTGAAACCGTCGATCCCAACAGGACCGAACCGGACTCTTCTCAGCGCGCCGGCAATCTGCGAGGCGCAAGCGCGACGACAAAGCGTCCGCAGGAAGGGACGACAAAAAAGGCGCTTGGAATCTCCATGTACCGAAAGGAACCGAAAAAGTCGGCCCAACCGAGCGACGGCGCTACGACAAGTTCCGAACTTGAAGAAGCGGCTGAAGCCTATGGATTTAATTCCGGGACAATAAGAGGTCAAATTCGAGATATCGAGACGACTTACCAAAATAACATCGAAACCAGATCAAGAATCTCCTCCAATTTTGCGTTACTCTCGCGACTTGCGACGACTGTTCCATATAACGAAGCGTCTGAAACGTCAAAGTTTAAACTTTTCCACTGGGAGAAAAAGTAGTCGTCTGTCAAATCTTGAATCCATTTTGAAATAGAGAGGTCTTCTCCAACTCGTTCCGATTTGGAGAAGACTTTTGAACAACACCCCGCCGCTTTGGGTTTAGACAATGAAGAAACCGCTAATCTTCGCGCTCGTCTGCGCGCTCGCGAGTTCTTTTTTTCTCGGATGTTCGAACGCGGGTCCTCGCAAATACGTCTTTTTCGGCGATCCCCAGCCGGAAAAGGTGGAAATGTTTGAGGATTACTGGGAGGATTATCCTTTCAGACCAGACGATTCCAGTCTTCCTTTGCGTCGCGGCAAGGGGGGCGTTATCCGTTTCTTCAAAAAAGGAAGCTATACAAAATCAATTCTCGTCGACGGCGAACTTACGGTAAACGTGTACTACAGCCAACGCGAAGGCGTTACGCTTACGCAACCCGACGCGCAAATGATTCTCACGTCGGAGGAACTCAATAAGAAGCATAGGAAGTTCAACAAAGACGTCGGGTACACTTATCACGTCTATCTAGACCTAGGCGAATACGACCAGCCCGAAGAGGAGATCACCATCCTTTCTGTTTTCAGGGACGCTAAAACAAATCAAGCGACTCTTTCCAAGGAAATCAGAACAACGACGCTGGGAACGTCGCCGCCCGTCCCCAAAGAAAAGGAACGAGTCGAGACGGACGCTGAAAAGATCGCCCGAAGACTTCTCGGTTCCGATGAGGAAATTGAAAACCCCATCGCCGAACTTCAAGCGCGTTATTCCGTCCGTAGTAAAGCCAAAGAAGACAAACTTGAAGCGACAAAAGACACAAGACTCCGTAATACAATCGACCTGTCCGATTCGAAATTTGAGGATATTGAACCGACAGGAACGGCCAAAAGCGTTTCATATCTTGAGGAGTCGCAGAGGAATCGAAACGAGGCGTTTAAGAGACTCATCGACGAAAATCTAGAAAAAGAGGAATATTACCGCGAAAAACGACGACAGGAGGCGGATCGAGTTCGAGAAGATCGCGACGACGCCAAGACAAACATTTCGTCGTTACGCGACGCGCCTACTCCTTCTAGTCCGATGAATTTCAATGGAATTCGAACGCCTTACGTAGACCTCCAACAGGCGACGTCTCAGAACTACGAATCCCTTGCAAATCAGTTTAGCGAACGAGCCAAAGAGGAATACGCTAAACGAGCAAACGCTACGGAATCAAGTAAGGAATCTCCGTATCTTAAAGACGCGGTCTCCTTCGAAAACGCTGAGACGACGTATGCGAATGAAAGAGGCGTTAGGGACCGAATCTACGGCGATCCTCTGACCAACGGATACGAGAGAGCAAAACCTGTTCGTCCTTCGGAAGAAGCGCTCAAAAAGACGAGCGAACTTGATTCTCTCGACGATCTTGTTCCCGATTCGTCCGCGCCGCCGACTGAAATCTACGTCAAGAAAATATAAAACTCCTCTCTGTTACCGTA
>CAMZHY010000566.1 GCA_947307005.1 uncultured Planctomycetaceae bacterium | reverse complement strand
CCTCGCAATAGCCCGTTTCAAGCGTTTTCAAGAGTTTTTTGGGTCTTCCGCCGCTCAGATATCGGCGGCGGACGGACGGAGGAGCAGACTGTCTGAATAACGCGCCGTCGCGTTCTTCTTCGCTCCGCTGCGAAAAATGCGACGGGCAAAGCCTTGCGTAGAATTTTAGTTTTTTGACCGCGCGTTTGTTGACGTCGTCAACCTGATTTCGATCGGCGTCTATGTTTTGGAGCTCCAAGAATAACGTGTTTCTTCGCTTTATTTTGCGCTTCCTTGACGAGTTGCGCGCGACGGGGATAATCAGCGTTTGACGCGCGTCGCGAAACTGTTCGCGGCGGATTCGCTTATAAAAAGGCGTCTCGCCCGTCTTTCCCCGACGATCGTCAAGGAATAATCACGCGCGTTTTTGACGTCAAAACTCTCGTCGACAAGACTGAAAAATAACGCCCAGCGTCTACGAAGGGTTCGAAATCGTAAAGAACTCTTTTTAACAACCCCATAACAGAGAGAGTTAACTATGGCTTATTGTATACGATGCGGATCCGAAATTAGCGGCGATAAGAACTGTCCGATTTGCGGAATGGAAGTAAATTCCGCAATGGAGAAAAAGAATCGCGCAATCAACAAACAGTCGCAATCTGTCTATTCCGACTCTGACGAGCGGAGCCGGGGCAAGTCGTTCTCGGCTATGTGTAAAGGGACGCTTGGCAGAGTGTTTCACGTAATAGCTCTCGTGGCGTTCCTCGTTTTCTCTGTAGTAGCGACGAATGGCAATCTTGATCTAACGCTTTTCCTATCGATAGCGGTTTGGGCAGCGTTTCTAATTGTTGTTATATTTGATATTTGTGTCAACATTGGAAAACCAATTTTGCGTTTATGCTCAACCACAAGGGCTTTCATTCCAAAACTCATTCTCTGGACTTTCTTTATAGCAGGTCCGCTTTTTGTTGTTTATATTGATAGAAACGTTTATCCTATTCCTCAGCCCACAGTAGAAGATCCAATGCATGGGGCAAGCGTTCTGGATGCGAATGATCTCAATCGTGCGGGCGGCGTCCTAAGCCCTCATACTATAAATAATTTTCTTGTTTTTTGGGTTGATATTTTAGGTTATTACTTGTTGTTTATGGTTTTGTTCTTGTTTGTAGATAAAGCGATCTATCCCCTCTTTGACAACGGTAAATACGCCGTTTCGAAGGGGTCTTTCTTCAAACTTCTTTTCCTTTATAAACCATTAAGGAAATCTGATGAAGGACTCCCTTTCGTTCGTTGGCGCGATAAATTTGTCAAAGAGGTCTTCATTGAAGAAAAAGTCGCGTACAACCCCGACGACGGTTTTAAATCCAGGGTCGGCAGTCTTCTAAGAAGTCAATCGTCTTTAGAATCCATTAGCGTTTCGGAAAAAAACCAATATCTTTGCTCTGTAGACGGACTCCTCTTTACAAAAGACGGAAAAACGCTCGTGAGATACCCTTCCGGACGCGACGTCGACGGCTACGACGTCCCGGAAGGATTCGAAAAAATTGCCGCAGGCGCCTTCGCGTATTGCTCGTCATTAACTTCTATCGCTATTCCTAAAAGCGTCGACGTCATTGACGTCTACGCGTTTGCCGACTGTTCCTCGCTAACGTCAATCGACGTCGACCTTAATAATTTGAAATATCGTTCTATCGACGGAGTTCTTTTTACAAAGAACGGAAAAACGCTTGTTAGATACCCGGAGGGGAAAAAGAACGAAAGTTACGTCGTTCCCGAAGGGACGACTGCAATCGCCGCCGCCTTCTTGGATTGCTCCAACCTAACTTCAGTCTCTATTCCAGAAGGGACGCGCTCTATTGGAGTTATGGCGTTCCAAAACTGCACGTCGCTTAACACGATCGTCATTCCAGACGGAACTTTTTACATCGGAGAACGTGCCTTTGCCGATTGTAAGTCGCTGAATTCCGTCGCCATTCCGGGGAGCGTAACCTCAATCGAAGCGAGTACGTTCGCAGGATGTTCCTCGTTGAGCGAAGTCGTCGTTTGCGAGGGAGTGACTTCTATTAAAAAATCTGCGTTTGCATGTTGTCCTTCGTTGAAAAACGTCGTCCTTCCAAGTAGCGTAACTTCGATCGGGGATTCTACGTTCGACGAACGTTGCACGTTTGAGTGTGATTTCCCCAAAGGATCTTACGCCGAAGAATTCGTCAAAACACACGCCAAAAAATTCGGCAGAAAATACGGTATAAAACGCGCCAAGAAAAAGCGTTCATCTGAGAATAAATACGAGGATAAACGTCGATAACCTTATTAAAAATAATCATTCCCATTGCCAGAGTCAACGGGGCGCGGAAGGATTCGACTGTTTTTTATAACGGGGACAAAGTGTTCGGAAACGTTTTAGTCAAGAGCGCAGGGGCTTCCACGATCAAGCGTTTAGCTCGAAACTCCGGATCCTTTTCCATTCTCACTTTTCCTCGACCCGTCCTCAGATGTGGGAAACAAGACCGTAATCTTGAAGAACTTGAAGAAACGATCAACGCGCGAGTCGCCGGGGCTAGGGGAGCTTGAGTCAGAGTTCGGCAAG
>CAMZHY010000565.1 GCA_947307005.1 uncultured Planctomycetaceae bacterium | reverse complement strand
CGCGCCGCGCTCGATATTGCCGATCAGTCGCCGTCGGCCGAATACAATCGTCGCATGAAGGCTCTTTCCGACGCTTTCGAGAAGGGGCTGATCGATCAAAAGGAACGCGACCGCAACGTCGACGCGGCGAAGGAGCGACTCGCCTCTGCGATCGGGGTCGCGGAGGAAGACGTTCGCGACTACGAAAAACGACGGAAAAAGGCGGAGGAAGCATACGAGAACGGCCTGATCGACGCGGTCGAGCTCGACAAGAAGCTTTCCGCCGCGTCGAAGAAGCTGGAAAAGGCGAGGGACGCTGCGGCGGCCGCGCAAGAGGCGGAAAAGAGAAGGGCGTCGACGAGGTCCGCGCTCGGCGTCGACTCGCTTATGGAGTCTCTCAAGAGCCCCGTCGAGAAATACAAGGAAACGCTCGACAAGATCGCGGACGCGTTGCAAGAGAACGCGATCAGCGCGCGAGAAGCGGACGCGCTGCGAGAGCGCGCGATCGACGCGTATCTCGCGACGCTGGAAGCGGACGAGGAACGACTCGAGGATCGCGCGACCGGCGGCGCCGGCGGGAGAGGCTCGGAACTCGCTAGATCATTTTCCGCCGGATCGGAGGAACTCTATCTCGCGCAAGTCAGAAACGCGACGAGCTCCTTTCAATCGAATATTCAAGCGACGACCTCGAGAATCCAGGAGACGACCGCGAACGCGCTCGACACGGCGAATTTGTCCGCGTACTATCTCCGCGAGCTCGTTGACGCCGCCGGAGCTCCGCCCATTTGGGGTTGATCATAACGGTTTTTATCGTATAATGCGATCGCGTACTTCGAGTAGCGATGCTTAAAAAAAAGGACGGCGTTCTTTTGAGCGTCGTCCTTTTTTTTTTATCGTTTAATCGCTTCAGCGATAGCGCGCCGGACGAAGGTCGTCTTCGTCTCGCCGGTTCGCTCGACCGCTTCGTCGAGCTTCTTCTTCTCGTCCTCCGTCATATAGATCATAAGCGACGCCGAAGCTTTCCGACCTTTTTCGTATTTCTTTTTCGGTCCAGAGCCAGGACGCGCGCCTCCGTGTCCGTTCTTCTTTTCTGTCATCGTATTTCCGTTTCATATCTCGTAAAAGAGACGAACGACGTTCTCGATCAGTTCGCCGTCGCTTTCGCCGTCGACTGCGTAGCCATTTATCGCCTGATCCCAGTTGAACGCCGTCCAGATGGCCACAGGGAAATAATAATGGACCGAGTAACCGCCTCCGATCACGCGAGCCTCGGAAACCTTCATTTCCGGCTTGAGTCCGCCGTTGATCAGGAACGAGAGAAGATTCTGGACTTGCGAGACGCTTGCGTTGCTCTCGTCGTTGATCGCGGCCATTCCAATGGCTTTAACGAATTCGGGGTCGTCGCAATAGTACGCCCGAGTTCCGTCGTCTTCGTAAGCTTCGCAAGAGTTGAATCCGCGAGCGCGGGATTCCGCCTCGATAGAACGAATAACGTTCTTGTCAGTGAATTCGTGGATCGTCAGTTCGAAGGAAGGTTTTAAGACGTTCATTTTTTCGAGCTTGTTGAGCAGAATCGGGATGATAGTCGTGTTCATTGTAAAGTCTCCTTTGAAAAATCACTTGTTAAGCTGTTCGATTTCATCCGCGAGATCGTCGACGTTTTCCTCCGTTTTCGATTTGAAAGACGTGAGAAATTCTTGAAGTCGCTGAATCGCGTAATTGAATTGATTACGCTGCTTTTCAGTCGCGCGAGCGTTCGAGCTCGCTTCTTTCAGCGTTTTAGCGCATTCAATCGCGCTGCTGAAAGCCTTGAGCGCTTCTTGTGTGTTGCGACGAGCGAATTCACGCGCATTTACGAGATTGTTTTCGACCGCTCGCATAGCTGAATAACAAACGTTTTCGATTTCGACTTCTTCGTTTCGCTCGTTTTTTTCAGAGTTCATCATTTCGACCGCTTTCTCCCAATCGCCGTAGAGGATTTCGTCGAGCGCCTTTTTTCCGACTTTCGCAAGCTTTTCGTCGCGGTTCTCAGAAAGAGCCTCGGCTTTCAGATACGCGGCGGCTTTCGGATATTTCTGATAAGCGGCTTCGAAGTCGTATTCTTCTTTCGTCGTATCGACGAAGGAGAAGTCGCCGTCTCCGTTCGTGACTTCGTCGATCTTCATTGAGCGCGCAAAGATTCGCGACTGAGCCGCTTTGATCTCAGCGAGTCCATCGATCGCGTTGATTCGATTCTTGCGATCTTCCTCAGCCGCTTTTTTCGCCGCCGCCTGAGCTTTGATCGCGTCAATGATCTCTGCCTTGCGCGCCTTGAGTTCTGCGATCACACCGTCCTCTTTCGCGAGGTCGATGTTCAGGACCTCGACGACGTTCTCAACTTTTTCATAGCGTCGCGTCTTTTTGTTGAACATTTCGTGAACGAGAATGATATTGTACTTGTTAACAAGTTCGAGAGCCGTCATGATTTTTCTCCTTGAAAAGGGGTTGAATTTTTTTCGTTGATGTCTTGTCCGTTCCTCAATTATGTACATAGTATATCGTCTGTTTTGGATATTGTCAATACAAAATTCAAGATGTTTTAGAAAAAT
>CAMZHY010000564.1 GCA_947307005.1 uncultured Planctomycetaceae bacterium | reverse complement strand
TCAGGCTTCAGCCCCGCCTTCTCGATCGCCTCGAGAACCGCCTGCGCCATTCGCTTCGTCGCGTCCTCGGGACCGCGCTCGACGTAAGTCGGCGTCGAAAGATACGCGAGCGTCTCGCCGGCGTCGTTCAAAACGCCGATCTTGATGTTCGTGCCGCCGAGATCGATTCCGACAAAATTGTTATTCGTATCCTGAGCCATAAAAGGGCGCTCCCACGCGTTTCCGGAACCGAGTCAAACAAGCGACTCGTCCCCGCAATATCCGTAAAAACTTATTTTTACCAAATCTTATAAACAGTGTAGTTTGTGCATTTTGCCCAAATACACAAATCTCCACGTCGCTCTGATTATATTGATTCGGACGCCGCTGTAAATAGAATTTGCTTTTTTCCCAAGATTTTCTATCTTAAGCCAAAGAATCGAAAAATAAATCCATGCAACCGACATAGCTTGACACTCTCCCTGGCTCCTGAAAACGGTCTCGGACTCGTCCGGGCGGCGCGCGTAAGACCATATATCTTAAATCAACGCTAATCAAGGATAACGAGCCCGTTGAAACAGGGGGTCGCATCTGGTAGAATGTCGGGAGAAAGGGCGACGGCGAAAAGTCGCGCTTTAGACCAAATACGAAACGACGAGACGACGAGTGAATAGTTTCAATCAAGCTCCAAACGCGTTGACGCGCCTTGTCCGAACAACAGGACGCGTCGCGGAAATCGCGACCGAAGCGATCTGGCCTGAACAGTGCCTGGTCTGCGGAACGCCGACGATTAGTCTGCGACGTTCCCCGTTCGATTTCAATCCGCCCCTCGCGTCGCTGTTCTGTCCAAATTGCCGTCGAAGACTCGTTTCGCCTACGTCGACCTTCTGCGTTCGTTGCGGCGGCGTCGTTCCGCCGGGCGCCCCCGGACCGCGCTGCGGACATTGCGCCGATTCAGACTGGTATTTCAGCAAAGCGTTGCCGCTTCACTCTTATATCGGACTGGCGCGCGCCGTCGTCATTCGGCTTAAACGGAGCAAGGATCGCGCGCTCGTCGCGGCGGTCGCGCGGTTGTATTACGAGTCGCGCCGAAAGGAGCTGCTCGAGTTCAACCCCGACTGCGTCGTCGCGACCCCGATGTACTGGCGCCGCAAATATCTGCTGCGCCGCGGCGTCAACGCGCCGGAAGGAATCGCGAAGCGACTCGCGCGCGAACTCCGCGTCCCATGTTTGTCGCGCTTTCTCAAGCGAACAAGGGCGACCGCCGCGCAGACGTCCGTCGGATGGTCGGAGCGCGCCGCCAATATCGCGGGCGCGTTTGCCGTCAGGATGCGGCATGGCGCCCCCGTTTTTACGGGGTTGCGCGTCCTGCTCGTCGACGACGCGGTCACCTCGGGCGCGACATGCGACGAGATCGCCAAAACGCTGCTGGAAGCCGGCGCGGAATCCGTCTGCGTCGCGACGCTTACGCGCGCCGGACTGGGCCGCCGTCCCCGTCCGACTTGGAAAAAATAACCTTTACCACGTCCGATTCACCGACTATTGAAGAGGAAAACTCAAGTCATGACTCGTAGATTCGCATATAGTCTCGTCTTCTTCGCGGTCGCGCTTTGCGCGACTTTTAGCGCCCTAGTACCGGCGCGCGCCGCCGATCCTCTTCGCGCGCCCGCGTATCCCCTGATCGCCAACGACCCGTATTTCAGCGTCTGGTCTAGTACGGATAGACTGACGGACTCGTTCCCCGTGCATTGGACGGGCAAAGTCAACGCGCTCGTTTCTCTCGTTCGGGTCGACGGACGGAATTTCCGCATCATGGGCGCGCCGGTCGTTGGCGGAAAGAGCCCCGAGGCGATGACGCAAACGAGCGTCTCGGTTCGCGCGACGAACACGGTCTATACGTTCGCGGACGCGGGCGTCGAGATTACGCTAACCTTTACGACGCCGAATCTTCCCGACGATCTCATGGTCTTTTCGCGCCCCGCGACGTATCTAACGTGGCGCGTCAAAGCGACCGACGGGAAAGAGCATGACGTCCGCCTCTACTTCGACGCGACCGCCGAACTTTGCGTCGATAACGACGAGCAGAAAGTCGTCGGCAAACGCGAAACGACCGACGCGCTCGACGTCCTTAGACTCGGAACGGAAGCGCAGGACGTCCTCGCGAAGTCGGGCGACAACCTGCGTATCGACTGGGGTTACTTCTACGCCGCCGCGGAAAAGGGCGCCTCCGCGAACGTCCTCGCCGCCGCCGACGTCGCTCGAGCGTCGTTCCTCAAAGACGGCTCGCTCCCAACTCAGGACGACAACGCCTATCCCCGCGCCGCCAACGACGCGTGGCCCGTCGTCGCGTTTGCGTTCGACTGCGGCAAAGTCGGCGCGACGCCCGCAACCAAACGCGTGATCGTCGCCTACGACGACGAATTCTGCATGACGTGGCTCGGCGAAAAGCTCCGTCCATACTGGCGTAAAGACGGCGAAACCGCGCTCGGAATGCTCGACCTCGCCAACGCGCAATACGCCGACCTCATGGCGCGTTGTCAGAAATTCGACGAAGACCTATGGAAGTGCGCCGCCGAAAAAGGCGGCGAAAAATACG
>CAMZHY010000563.1 GCA_947307005.1 uncultured Planctomycetaceae bacterium | reverse complement strand
GCCGTTAGTCGCGTCCGTAAAGAGCGGTTGCGTGGAATCGTGGAAGAGGTTGTTCTCACCTTCCGCCCAGTTTGTGAAGCTAGACAGCGTATTATACGCGCTGGCGACGACGTCGGAACCGAGATAGACGTCGACGATGGAATTCGGCGCGTGATTGCCTGCGATAATCGTATTATACGCGTTGAAGGTGGCTCTGTCGTAGTCGAACACATTGACGCCGCCGCCTCTCTCATTCGCCGTATTATCGGCGATGGTGCAGTTGTAGAAATTCGCTGGTCTGGTCCAGCAGAGCGTCAGACCGCCGCCGAAACCAGCGGTATTGCCTGTAATGAGGCTATTGATAAGCGTTGCTTCGGCGCCTTTGCCGTAAGAATACACTCCGCCGCCGATATACGCCTCGTTGTCGCGGATCAGACAATTGGTAAGTGAAAACGGCTGAACCTCGTTGACGTCATCAAGAAAGCAAACGCCGCCGCCGTAAGATACTGAGGCGTTGTTCGCGACGGTGCAATTGGCAAGCGTCGTTTCGCCTTCGCGAGAAAACACCCCGCCGCCAAAATTGCCAGTCGTGGTATTGCCCGTTACGACGCAATTATCGAGCGATAACGTCGCGCCTCTGTTGTAAACAGCGCCGCCGCCTTGATCGCCAGATGCGGAATTATTCGTCAGGGAACTGTTGACAAACGTTATTTCGCCGCCGGAAGAAAAAACGCCGCCGCCGTTATTCACCGAGTAATTGTCGGAAATCACGCAATCATTGAGCGATAACGTCGCGTTATCGCTGTAAATACCGCCGCCGTTGTTATTGCCGTAAATACCGTCGCTGTTGTTGCCTGCGCTATTGTTCATGACAGTGCAATTGTCAAGCGTTGTTTCGCCGCCGGAAGAATAGATTCCGCCGCCGCCCTTATGGGCGGTATTGTTCGTAACGGCGCAATGGTCAAGTGTCGCGGCGCCGTTGTAAGAAAAGACTCCGCCGCCGTACATTCGCGCCGTATTGTCGCTAATCACGCAATTGACAAGCGTCGTTTCGCCATTAGAAGAATACGCTCCGCCGCCGCATCTCGTCGCGTGATTGCCGCGAATCGTACAATTTTCTAACGACAGCGTCGCGCCGTCGTTGTAAACAGAACCGCCGTCAGAACTAGCAAAGTTGTTTGTTAATACGCAATCGGCGAGCGCCGTCACGCCATTGGAAGAATAAACTCCGCCGCCATACAGCGCCTCGTTGTCGCTAATTACACAATTGTTCAACGACAACGTCGCGTTGAGGCTGTAGATAGCGCCGCCGTTACCGCTCGCATAATTATCGCAGATCGCGCAATTGTTGAGCGTCAACGTCGCGCCGTTATTGTAAATAGCGCCGCCGTCGCTACTTGAATAGCCGGTCGTCAACGTTATTCCGTTGATTTCGACGTCAAAGCCCTCTTCAATCCACAGTATTCTTGTCTTCCCCTGTCCGTCGAGCATCAGACCGGGGGTCTGCGTCGCGTCGTCGTATAAGTTGGACGCGTCGATTGTTATCGATTTATCCGCCGTAAGTCTGCCGAATTCGAGAGCAATAGTCTTTTCGCAGAGTGAATCGGCGAAAGCAATTGTCGCACCAGACTCGGCGTAGGCGAGCGCCTCGCGTAGCGAAATCAGTCCGTCATAGACGTTGACGACGTCCAAGTTCGTCGTAACAACCGTCGAAGGAGCTTCCGGAGCGTCGCCAGCTTCGGTCCATACGGACGTCTGAGGGGAATAGGGCGAGTTGTTCGCTTTAACTCGGAACAAGTAGTTCGTCGCGGGAGTCAGCCCCGTAACCGTATAAGAGTTCGTCGGAATATTATCGACGGTTACGATGTCGCCGCCGTTTACGGGGAAGTATTCCAACGTGAACGGCGCGCCCTGAACAGCGCTCCAGTTCAACGTAATCGAGTTCGACGTCGACGCGTACGATTCAATCGTCGGAGCGCTTTGTTCGAGAGGCGTCGAAAAAATGGAGAAGGTTTCGCCCGCGTGCCACGGGTGTTCTACTTTTAAACCGTTGTTATTTTTGGAACCTCCGTTTGGCGCATAGTTTTCGAGCGGCTCGGACGAGTTCAATTCCCCTTTCGATCTCGCCTGAGAGAACGGATCGTCTTGTTCCGCGTAAATAAACGCGTCGACGCCCGTCGAACATTGGCTCAACGCCTTTTTAAACGATTGCGAATAACCAACCAGCGCGCCGACGTTGTTATGACTTGTGAGAGACGGTTCGTAATGATTCGTCGCCGCGCCGCCCGCGAAATGCGCCGAACCGTCATACTCGCTCCGAATCGTTCCCGTTGCCGGGTCGAAAATATCGTCCAAGACGCCGCCCGAGTAACACTGCGTGAAGGCGCACGTCGCGTAACCCTGCTTGATCTGGAAGAGCGCGTCACGCACAGTCGCCCCGCTGATCAGGAACGAGTCCTCCTCATTTTCGCCTTTCCAGCCGCAAAGATAATCGCCGTAGTCCGTCGTCTCTTCCGAGTCGCTGGCTCCGTGATCAAACGTCCAGAAAAGCAGGTGCGAATCCGCCGTCATGAGACTGGCGATCTCGCCGAGCGTCGACG
>CAMZHY010000562.1 GCA_947307005.1 uncultured Planctomycetaceae bacterium | reverse complement strand
ACCGCGATTTGAGCGCGATACGACAGGCGCCCGCCGGTTTTTAGCGGCGTCTCAAGACGCGCCTCGCGCCGACGTATTCGATCTGCGCGTTTGGCTCGTCGAAACCTTACTATAGATCAACCGTTTCGTCGTTGATGAATTGATAGAGAGCTTCGACGCCTTCGTTGAACTCTATGTCGCAACACCGTCGCAAATAGTCGTCCGATTCGAGAAAAAGCCGAGCGTCCGTATCCATCAGAAGAGAATACAGTTCCGAACCGAGCAGTTTCTCATAGGCCGCGTCCGGCGTAAGATTAAACGCGCTCATGACGTGTTTCGTCAGCGCGACGACGCACAACCCCTTAGCCGTTTCGATCTTTTCTTCCGTCATATTTGAAACTCAACCCGATTTCAACAATTTCTTTGAAAACCCGCCGCATACTGATCGATCTCCTCTACCATTTCTTCGTCGGTCATGCAGTCAAAGACGTCCGGACATTCCGCGACGTAGTTCAGAATCGCGTATTTTTGATTCAGTTCCAGAAACTGTCGAGTGGAAATGTTATGAGCCTTTTTATACTTTTCAGCGACCCAGTACATTAAAAAAATTGTGTTGTTTAACCTTTTTTCCGACATTGTTCGCCTCCTTTCCCGTTCAATCCTTAACCAGATCGACCGCTTTCGCGCCGACGTATTCGATCAGCGCGTTCGGCTCCACGATGACCATCAGCCCGCGCATCCCCGCGTTTATGTAGATTTCGTCGAAAAGAATCGCCGTCTCGTCGATAAAGGTCGGGAATTTCTTCTTCATCCCGATCGGCGAGCATCCGCCGCGAACGTAGCCCGTCAGATCGCGAAGCGTTTTCATCGGGATCAGATCGCACTTCTTGTCGTCGAACGCCTTCGCGACCTTCTTGAGGTCGAGTTCGTCGTTCACCGGCAGACAGCAGACGAAATGCCCGTTCCGCTCCCCCTTCATGACGAGCGTCTTGAACATGGACGCCGGATCGACATGCGCCTGCTCCGCGATATGCATTCCCGAAAGGTCGTTCTCGTCGACCTCGTACTCGAACGTTCGAAAAGGAATCCCCGCCGCCTCGAGAAGGCGCGTTACGTTCGTTTTCTCCGTATGACGATCCAAACGACTCATCGCGTTTCGCTCCTATATTGTTCCCGCGCGCCCGCGCGTCTCGCCGCGTCTCCGCCCGACGCGGACGCGGTCATTCTACGCCGCGACGGCAAACAAGTCAATTTGAAACTGACGTAATGGAATGAAATGTATTAACCAAATAGTTTTTCTTCATGCTTTTCTCGAGTTATCAGGTATAATTGCGTTGTCGTGTCAAAAAGACGATCGGAGGAATATAAGATGGCAAAAACAATTGGAAGTTGCATCTACATTCTGACTAACCCTCAATATCCAGGTTACGTTAAGATTGGATATACGTCAGACCTGAAGCAACGCGTCAGCAGTTTAAATACAAGCGCCCTTTCTGAGTTCTCGCCTTATGCTGTTTATGAAACGTCTCTTCAAAATGCCGATAAAGAGGTTCATGCTATTATCAGTCTTTTAAACCCTATTTTACGTGCGTCAAAGTACGAGAAGGGGAAGACAAAAGACAAAGAGTTTTTCAAACTCGAACCAGAAGAAGCTTTTGATCTTCTGCAACGCATCGCCAAAGTTAGCGGAACAAGTCGAAAAGTCTATCGTGTATCTCAGAATTTTGAGCCGATCACAGATGAAGGGACACAAGTAACCAATAGGGTAAAAATATACTCCCCAAAGGAGGTTATGAATACCGAAACAACAGAAGCATCTGTTTTACATAAGGGCAAACCTACAACAATCCATTTTATACGTTCATCCAATGATGAATCCGATTATCGCCCGTTCAGAACTTGGGCTGATTACTCTATTCAAGTTATATCGAAAGCAATCAAAGAGTATGGAGTACAAACGGTAAAGAACCGAGTCCTCGACAAGAATATGAAGAAATTTCATACCCCCAAACGCGACGCTTTCGCCGACAACAAGGAAGCAATGCGGGATTTTTCATGTAAAGAAGTGGTTGACGGTCTTTGGTTCCTAACGAACTATAGTTCAAAAGGACACTTAGCAATCATTCACGAACTGGAAGCTCTATTTCCTCGTGTAAAAAGTGAACTGATTTACGCCTGAGTTGTTTGAAATAGTACTGTAGCAAAAAACTTTAACAATTAAGACATTGATCTAGACATAACAAGAGAATAAAAAACACTTATGAGCTTCGTAAGTACATTTGGTCAACCAACCTAAAGAACATCAAGAAGTGATTATTGGGTTTTCAGGGTAGGACAACGCCAGCGTCGTCGGGCATAATGTAAAATTACATCAATAATCAGAAAAAAATCGTAAGTTTAGCAAACAACTATTGGTTTTTTACAAGAATTCCAGAAAGATCGAAACTACGCTTAATGGGGTGAAATCAATGGATAAAGAGCACAAAATTATTCTTTATCAGACGGATGGTTCCAATGTCTGTGTCAGCGTTTATTTTGAAGATGAGACTTTTTGGTTAACTACCAAAGCTATGGCGGAACTATTCGGAGTTAATACGCAA
>CAMZHY010000561.1 GCA_947307005.1 uncultured Planctomycetaceae bacterium | reverse complement strand
TATGTAAAAAGAGGCCGCCTTACTATCGAAGAAGCAGCCGAAGACGCCAATATGACCGTCGAAGAATTTGAAAAGTTCATGGCGCAAAACTCGCAACGGGGCGATTTCTTTTCGAAAAGTTCTTAGCGCTTCGGTCTTGCCCCGTGTTTTCCCGAGCGCTGCAAGCGCTGGGACGCGTTCTGTCCTATCTATAGTTCGTTAAACGATTTTTCACTCTTTCGTAGTGGAAAATCGTTTTTTTTATGGTATGCTATAAGGAGAATGAAGTCGTCGCGGCGTAAAGACGAGAAATATTTCTCGCGACTCGTTCCCTTCGATGAAATCGAAAAGAACGACTTCAACCTTTCCGTCTCGACCTACGTCGAGCAGCGCGACAATCGCGAAAAAATCGACATAACGAAACTCAACGCGGAAATTGCGGAAATCGTCGCAAGAGAGCAGGTCTTGCGCGACGAAATCGACAAGATCGTCGCCGAAATCGAAGGGGAACGCCCGCTATGAGCGAATCTTATTCTTATGACGAAGCCGTCCAGAAAATCAAGACGGCTATTTTACAGAGTCAATACGTCGTGGCGAAATCGGCGAATGAAAGTCAACTTCGACTCTACTACGCTATTGGGAGATATATTTCCATTAACTCTAGGAACGGAAGATGGGGACAAAGCGCTTTGGAGACGGTAGGCGCGCGTCTCGAAAAAGAAATGCCCGGTTTGAGGGGATTTTCTCCGCGAAATCTCAGGTATATGCGCCAATTCTACGAAGAATGGAACTTTCTTGATTCCGAAACGGAACAACAGGTCTTGGAACTCGATTCTCAGGCGCAATTACACGAGAATGTTCCGAGAACGCCAATTTTGCACTTGCAAGTGCAAAATTGCGACGACTTCCCTTTAGAGGCTTTCTTGTCGGTCGGATTCACTCAGCATCGCGTTATCCTAGAAAAAGTTAAGAATCTTGACGAACGGCTCTTCTATTTAAAACGCTGCTACGAACAAAAATTCACTGTAGAAGAGCTCAAGAGAAGCGTTCTGCTCGACGAATTTCATCGTCAAGGCGCCCTTCCAAACAATTTTGCTCAAACCTTAACTCCCGCCGAACACGCGTTTCGCGCAGTAAATGCCTTCAAAGACCAATATCTGCTCGATTTTGTCAACGTGGAAGAATTAGGGGTCAGAGACGCTCAAGACGTCGATGAAAGAATGGTTGAGAACAAGATCGTCCAAAACGTTAAGAATTTTATCCTTGCCTTCGGAAAGGACTTCACGTTCGTTCGCAATCAATTTCACCTCGACGCCTTCGGCGAAGATCAATATATCGACCTTCTGTTCTTCAACCGCGCCTTAAACTGCCTCGTCGCGGTCGAACTAAAGACAGGAAAATTCAAAACCTCCTACTTAGGACAACTCCAAGGTTATCTGAGCATTCTTGACGGTTTCGAAAAGAAAGAACAGAGAATCCTGCTATTGGGATCATCCTTTGCAAAGATATGAATAAGTCCTTCGTCGACTATGTTGTTCAAGATTACGCAAAGCCGATGGGCGTCGCAACCTATAAAACGTCCGACGATATGCCCCAAGAATTAAAAAACGCGCTCCCCAATATCGACGATTTGAGAAAACTTCTCGATTCCGACGATAACCGTAAATAGACGCGCCTCTAGACCCAGCAAAACGCCCGCCCTCATTCGTCGCCTAAAGATCCCAATCCCATGACTAAAGACGAATTTGAATTCCTCGTCTACATGATTCACGCCTGCGCCAACAAGTGGGGCAAGTCGCCGACCGAGGTTTACAGCCTCCTCAAGGAGAAAAAGGTTCTGACGAAATATCTGCTCCTTCACTATGACGTCCTGCACACCCCAAGAACAGATTTTGTCGTCGCCGATATTTAGGAATACCTTGAAAACAGGAAAGATACAAAGGTCTAGCCATGGTTGACGGAGAAGTCTTGGAAAGAATCTACCGCGAGCGGCTCGACGAGCGTATTATCGCAACCCTCGCCGAAAAATACCAACTCGATTACCTCGACGCCATGGACTGGTATTTCAACAGCCGCCTCGCCTCCCTAATTCAAACCGGCGCCCATGGAATCCAATACCTCGATCATAAAGTCCTCGTCGAAATGCTGGAACAAACGGAACCCGATTCGATCCCCAAACAAGACGACCGCAAACCGCCTTCAGAAACGCTATAATCACGAATACAATAGAATCAAATTTGTTCATTTTAGAAGACGATCATGAAAGAAAATTTCCAGTTTTTGGTCTACCAATCCTCGGAAGAAAATATTTCCGTAAACGCCATAATCAAAGACGAAACGATATGGCTGACTCAAAAAGAAATGGCGATACTTTTTGGCGTCGACGTATCGTCGATTAGCCGACATTTAAAGAATATTTTTCAGGAGGGGGAATTGCGAGAAGAAGTGGTTATTGCAAAAACTGCAAAAACCACTCAACACGGCGCATTAAGTGACGCCACCCAATCGTTTGAAATTAATATTTACAACCTTGACGCCATCATCTCCGTAGGTTATCGAGTCAACTCAAGACGAGCGACGCAATTTCGTATTTGGGCGACG
>CAMZHY010000560.1 GCA_947307005.1 uncultured Planctomycetaceae bacterium | reverse complement strand
CCGACGGTGAAACGACTTGGCAAACTTCGCGTCCGCAAGCGCCTTGCGCGTGATCTGCGTCCCGTCGAACTCGTAGATGCCGCTCGTCGGGAAGATCAACCCGTTAATAAGTTTTAAAAGCGTCGTTTTCCCCGAGCCGTTGGCGCCGACGATCGCGACCGCCTGTCCGCGCTCGACGCGAAGCGAGACGTTATCGAGCGTCTTGACGCCCTCTTCGTAAGAATGCGACACGTTTTTCAGTTCAAGCATCGTTTGGCAATTTCAAAATAGGCGAAAAGCGCGACAAGCGCGACGGCGACAAGAATCCCAACAAAATCCGCGCGGCGCAACGGCGCTTTATAACGACGGTAGACGCCCGAAAAACAGCGGCACGTCATCGCGTCAAACTGGTCTTGCGCCGCGCTTTGAGAGCGCAAAAAAAGGGTTCCGACAATCCCGCCAAACGTCCGTCCCGGCGTCTTGTCGCGACCGATCAGGCGAATCAACGCGGAGTCGAGCGTCTCGAGGCACGTTTCGCCGAAGACGACGACGTATTTCAGCGTCAGATCGAAAATGAAGACAAGCGCGTCCGGCGCCCCGAACGATTTGAACGCGCAGGTAAAGCGGTTCCAGTTCATTGACTGAATCAGAAGCGACAACGTAAGCGTCGTGATCAGCGTCTTGGTCGAAACGACGACGAACGCTCTAGTCTGCCCCCAGATAAGCGCGGGCGCGAGGATCACGAGCGCGGCGAGATACGCTTCGAGAGGGAGCGCGAGCGTTCGCGCCAGTTTTCGCGCGTCAAAAGTCGCAAGGAGCGCAAGAAGCGCGACGCCGACGATCTCCACAAACGCGAAGACGCTCGACGCGGAAACGAGCAGAATCGTCGCGACGGCGAGCGCCAGTCGGATAGGCGGCGAAAACGCGAATCGCCCAGAACGATCCGAAACGCGACGAACGCTCCGAATCACGCCGGAGAGCGCGGACGCGGTTTTACGCAGGAACGCGCCGCCTCCTTTCGGGGGTTCGATCGCGTCGTCCGCAAGGAGCCAATCGGGAACGCGGGATTCGCTCATTTTCGTACCGCCGCGTCAGAGCGCGACGGAAGCAGCGTCGCGAGTTTAAAGAGAACGACGCAGAGCGCGACGCCCGCGACTGCGGAAAGAATATAGCCGAGCCAGTCGGGAATTCCCGGCGCGGAATAGTCTGGAATCAGCGACGACCATTCGAAACCGTTTGTCATGCCTTCGGGCGTATAGCCAAGTTCTTCGCCGTTCGTTGAGACAGACGCGATTTCGTCGGCGCCCCACTCGCCCCACGCGGTTCCTTCGGCGATGAGTCCAAGGGGCGAAATCAGCGCGAGGATCGCAACCAGCAGATAAAGGGAGCCGAACCGAAAAGTCGGCTCGGCGCCTGTCGCCGACTCCGGCTCCGTCCCGTCGGACGCCTTCGACGCAAAGACGGAACTTGCGGCAAAGTCGGGCGCCGTTTTGCGGACGAACGCGTAGACGAAAACGGAAAAAAACGCCTCCGCGAGCCCGAAGACCGTCAGATGCCCGATCGCCATCGCGGGAATCGACACGGCGAGAGGATACGGACAGTAGAGCGCCTGCCCTTCGGGCGTATGGAAGAGCGCGGGCTGAATCCCGAATTCGACGCCTGCCGCAAGCGCGGCAAGGTTGATTCCAGCGTAGGACGCAAGGGCGACGCAAACGAGATCGCCTTTCGTCCCGTCGGCGGTTCGCGTCGCTTTGCGCAGAAGATCGTAAACGAGCCGTCCTCCAAAGGGGAGAATAAACGCCATATTGAAGCAGTTCGCGCCGAACGCGAGGACGCCGCCGTCGCCAAAGAGGAGCGCCTGAATCGCGAGCGCAATCGTCAGAGCAAGACACGCCGCCTCCGGACCGAGTAGAATCGCGAGGAGCGTTCCCCCGACCGCGTGTCCCGTCGTCCCGCCGGGAAGCGGAACGTTGAACATCATCGCGAGGAACGACAGCGCGGCGGCGACGCCGAGCGCGGAGACGCGTTCTTTCGGAAAATCGCGGGAAACCCTCTTCACCGACGCGATCCAAACGGGCGCGGTCAAAAGGACAAGAACCGCGCAGGACGAAGGACTCAGATAATTGTCCGGAATATGCATTAACAACGCTCCTGCGTTATGATGACGACAAACAACCTCCGTCTCGATAAACGACGTTTCGAACGGCGGTTATTAATATACTTTCCATGTCTCGATCGGTCAACGGTCTAGCAAACTACTTCCCATTCGACAAAACGCGCGGCAAGTCGCCGCGACGCGCTTTTCCCGAGAAGCGCGCCCCAAACGAGGGACTGTCTTTCAGTTCGCTTTCTGGTATAATGGCGCGAAAGTTTCGGCGTTTGAGAAACAAAGCGCGCAGCGCGGCCGCTTCGCGAGAATGAAGAATCAGGGATGTATAAGGAACGACGATGAAACGAATTATGACAAATCAACACGTCTCGGTCCTGGGAAAATGCTCGCTCACGGTCGCGCTTCCGATCATTTCAGCGGCGCAGGTCGAGACGTGCGTTCTCCCAACCGCCGTTCTATCGACTCATACGCGTTTCAAAAACTTCACCTTCGCCGACCT
>CAMZHY010000559.1 GCA_947307005.1 uncultured Planctomycetaceae bacterium | reverse complement strand
ACTGGGATCGTCTCCTGATTAACGCTTCACAGGTCACGAATCCGTCGATCGATCCGTTGCGCGAACCGATGGAGACGAGGGTGTTTCTTGGAAAAAAACCGTCAAAAACAGTCAGGAATTCTGACGGAACTCTTAACACGAATCTTCCGCCTCAACTTGAACTTGAAACCCCGGTCATGTTCTCGGCGATGAGTTACGGCTCAATTAGTTATAACGCTCACGAAAGTCTTGCTAGAGCGTCGCGTGAACTTGGCGTTTTCTACAATACGGGGGAAGGGGGACTTCACGAGGATTTCTATAAGTACGGCGCTAATACGATTGTGCAAGTTGCTTCTGGTCGATTTGGGGTTCACGAAGATTACCTCAACGTTGGCGCGGCGATCGAAATAAAAATGGGACAAGGGGCTAAACCTGGAATAGGCGGTCATCTTCCAGGCGCGAAAATTGTCGGCGACGTCTCGCGTACAAGAATGATTCCTGAAGGTTCAGACGCAATCTCACCAGCGCCTCATCATGACGTTTATTCAATCGAAGATCTACGTCAATTGGTGTTTTCCCTCAAGGAGGCGACACGATATCAAAAACCGATTATCGTTAAAGTTGCGTCTGTCCATAATATAGCGGCGATTGCCAGCGGCGTCGCGCGAAGCGGCGCCGATATTATAGCTCTTGACAGTTATCGCGGCGGCACGGGCGCCGCCCCAACTAGAATTCGGGATAATGTCGGCATTCCAATCGAACTTGCTCTTGCCTCCGTCGATAAGCGTTTGCGTGACGAAGGAATTCGCAATAACGTTTCTATTGTCGTTGGGGGGAGTATTCGCAATTCAGCCGACGTGGTCAAAGCGATCGCGCTTGGCGCGGACGCCTGTTATATTGGAACCGCCGCGCTACTCGCGCTTGGATGCCGTCTTTGTCGCACATGTAGTTCTGGCAAGTGTAACTGGGGGATCGCAACGCAAAGACCTGAACTTGTTAAGCGTCTCAATCCCGACGTCGGTAGCAAACGACTTGTCAACCTTCTAACCGCGTGGCGGCGTGAAATTATGGAACTCATGGGCGGAATGGGAATTAATTCTATTGAGGCGCTACGTGGAAATCGTCTGATGCTACGCGGCGTCAATTTAAACGAAAAAGAGCTTGAAATCTTAGGCGTCCTTCACGCAGGGGAATGAGAAGTGAAATAATCCTCAACTTGTTCGCCTTGGCGTCGATTGTTCCTTCAACTTTAAAGATGGTTCGGATACCTAGGGGGTAAAGAATGGTTATTGATGCGAAAAACAAACAATTTAACGAGCTCAACAGAGATATTTGGCTTTCAAATGCGAAAGGAAAGATCATTAATTGTCTTGGTCAACGATTTATTGCAGCGGGATTGAAGGATAAATCGATAGAAATTGAAGGAATTCCAGGCAACGCTCTCGGAGCATATCTCAATGGAGCCTCTATCGTTGTGAATGGCAACGCGCAAGACGCGGTTGGGGACACAATGAACGAAGGAACGATTGTGATTCGCGGAAACGTTGGAGACGCCGCAGGTTACGCTATGCGCGGAGGCGAGATTTACGTTGCGGGTAACGCTGGATATCGCGTTGGGATTCACATGAAAGAATACCAAGGTAAGAAACCTGTTATTGTCATAGGAGGGCGCGTCGGTAGTTTTCTTGGCGAATACCTTGCGGGTGGGCGCATTATTGTCTTAGGGACGAATAGAGACGATAAACCGCTAGTAGGCAGTTTTCCCTGCGCTGGGATGCACGGCGGTAAGATTTTCCTCTATGGCGACGTAAGCGCAATAATCTTTCCAAATCAGGTGCATACAAAAATAGCAACAACAACCGATTGGCTAGAAATTGAACCTTATATAACGCGTTTTTGCGAGTTCTTTGAACTTGATAAAAGCCGATTTATCCCCGATAACTTTACTGTCGTCACGCCAGATGGCGCAAACCCCTACAAACAGTTGTACGTCGCCAACTGAAGAAGGGCGTTTTCACAAAATCTGTTCCGTTACGTCTCTCGAATGTAGGCCAATATGCGGAGGTCCGCTCTGATGAATTACACGCAAAGCGAAGTTGAACAGTTTATTGTCGAAGAAGACGTAAAGTTCATACGAATAGCCTTTGTCGACGTCTTTGGCAAAATGAAAAACATTTCCATTATGCCGAGCGAATTAGCCCGAGCCTTTGACTTTGGCGTTTCAATAGACGCATCCGCGATTAGCGGTTTCGGAGGCGAAGTTAGATCGGATATTCTCCTACATCCGGACGCCTCGACTATATCATTCTTACCTTGGCGTCCCGAACGCGGTCGCGTGGTTCGCATGTTTTGCTCAATAACAAACCCTGACGGCTCTCCCTTCGTTGCGGACACACGATCTATTTTAAGAAAGGCGATTAAGAACTCGAATGAAGAAGGCGTCGCTTTTGCTTTTGGTTCTGAAATGGAATTCTATTTATTTCAAAGGGATGAAAGGGGAACGCCGACGAAACAACCCTTGGATTTTGCGGGATATATGGACGTCTCTCCGGAAGACAAGGGGGAGAACGTTCGTCGTGAGATTTGTTTAACTCTCGAACGTATGGGGATTAT
>CAMZHY010000558.1 GCA_947307005.1 uncultured Planctomycetaceae bacterium | reverse complement strand
TTCTGGAGCTATCCCGGCTCGTGGACGCTGACGTTCCTCGCGCATTTGGGCTGTTACGTCTGGATGCGCCGCGCGTTTCCGCGAAATGATGAAACGCCCCGTAATCGCGACGAGATTTCGACGACTTTTGCGCTTTCTCAGGATTCGAGCCGTCCTTCGCGCGCGACGGCAAACTTCGCCAGCGCGCGGAACGCCCAAGCCTCCGACCAGCGCATATAAAGCGTTTTCACAACGCGATTTCCCTTCTTTCTGAAATAAAACGCGCCCGTCGAAGGATCGCGCATATTCGTCAAGGTCCAATCGAGAACGCGTTCGGCGAGTTCTTCGCGCCCCGGCTCCGACGCGAAAAAAGAAATCGCCTGCGCGGGAGCGTGAATATCGACGAGATAGAGACGATCGGCGTAATATTTCGGGGTTCCGTCTTCAAGAAAAAAGTTTTCGGCGTAAAACTGAACGCCTTTTTCATACCCTTCGCGCAGCTCCGGCGCCAAACCAAGCGCCAAGACGCGCCTTATCGCTTCTAGGATAAACCCGGTGTGAAACGAATCGATCCAGTTCTGTTCCCGACGTTCGGCGTAGAACCACGAACCGTCTTCATGTTGACGCCGGGAGGAATAGCGCAGCGCGCAGAGCGAGGGGTCGAGCAGTTCGGTTCGCCCGTACCGCGTCGCGATCCTCGCGAGCAGACTCGCGCCGAGGAGATTTGCGTTATGGACAAAATTCCGATCGAGGGGCGTGTAGCTGAAGCAGAAGGCGTCGTCGCCGTCGTCGAGTCGATTAAGGTCGTTCAGCATGAACGCGGGCGCTAAAAGCGCCGCGTCTAGCGATTGTTCGTCGCCGGAAGCCTCGTAGAAATCTAGAAGCGCGTGGCCGGCGAACGCCGTGTTTACAATCGTCGGCGTAAAGCGCGGCAATAACTGGAAGCGATTCTGCCAAGGAAAATTATAGCCCCACCCCGCGCCTGAACATCCGTCGGATCGAAGCTTCAGAGTTTGATTGGCAAGATCTCGCGCGACGTCAAGTTCGCCAAGTTCGACGCACCCTTCGAGGAAGAGCGCCAGCGCCTTCGGGTTGACGTCGGGCTTAATGAGGAGCGCGGGGCGTAAATTGACAGGAGAGCGGCGCAGGAACTGCGTCAGCGCGATTCTTCCATACTTCGTTCCAAGGGTGAGAACGCCCGCGAAAGGAGAATTGAGCGCGTCGTAGGGATCATAGCCCTTAAAGCGACGACTCGCCGCCCAGTTCAACAGTTTCAGCGCAATTCCTCTAACGTCGGCTTCCATCGTCCCCTCAAATTCGTCGCTGGAATCGAACGCTCAGTCAAAGACGATTTCGCCGTCAAATTATTTTGTTAGAGCGCCCTCTTTCGTCTATTCTACGTCTTTTTCCGTTGTTGGAAAGGCGACGACCTCGTCGGTTCGGTAGTCTCCGAAAGAACGATGGAACCGCGTTATCCGTCAATCTCTTACGACGCGTCTCAAAGCGAGGCGCCGCGATCGTCGCGAATCCTTTTTAGAAAACGACGGCCAAAGTGTTGACTTGGCGTTCCCTCGTCGATATAACGCTACGAAAGGTCGCGCGTTCGCGTTTTTTTCGTATTTTAACGCGATGACAAGCGTTGAAAACGCCGACGCGAATCGTCGTCGTCGATTCTCATTTGACGCAAACAACTTAGGACGCTTTATAGAAGGATTCGTTAGAGTTATGACGCGAAACCGCCTCGTTCAACGCGCGTTTTTCACGACATGTTCCGCCGCGCTTGCATTGCTATTCTGCGGCGTTTTCCCATCTCAAACAGGTTTCTCGCCGTCGTTCGCGGAGGAAGCGGCTGAGTTCGCGCCGGAATACCCCGAGGACGCGCCGATCGACGTTTGTCCTACGGAAATCGTCGCTTATCACACGATTAGGACGATCGACTTTACCGATCCTAACGTTTCGCTCGAAGGTTGGAGCGCCCGCGACGGCGTGACGCTCTCTCGGGAAGAACGCTCGTTGAGAGCGACGTTTGAAACGGAAGACCCGTATTTTTACTCAGGGCCGCTTGGTGAGCTTCCGTCCGGTCCGATTCTCCTAAAATTGCGCGTTCGCCGCACTAATCAAAGCGTCGGGCAGATATTCTTCGCAACCGCCGCGCACAGCTATGAAGAGGCTCATTCGACGATTTTTAAACTCGCGGAGGACGACCAGTTTCACGATTACGTCGTCTATCTTGATTCCGACCTTCCGATTTTGCGACTCCGTTTCGATATCGGAGGGGACGAGGGAATCGCAGAACTCGAAAGAATCGACCTGATCGCGATCGAGACAAAACCGTTAAAATTCGGAACCGCGACGCTGGATTCCGGGACGATCAATTTCAACGTCGTCAACGCGACCCCAAACAATCGCCAGATCGCCGACATGGAGTTTCACGGGTTTGACCCGCGCAAAGTCTATCCTACCGCCGCGGTTGAAATCGACGACCGCGCTTATATCGACCGCTACTATCCTCAGAAGCGACCTTTCGAAGAAATGGAGGTCGTCGCCAAGGTTCGTTCCAACGGAGACGAGATTCGTCGGCGTTACTTCGCGTTTAACGAGTCCGCGTGCGCGCCCGC
>CAMZHY010000557.1 GCA_947307005.1 uncultured Planctomycetaceae bacterium | reverse complement strand
GCCTCGACTGGTCGAACAATCCGACGCTCGAGTTCCCCGTCTCAGAGATTCAGCGACGCTGGGCGACGACGAACTCCGTCCGCAAACTTGCGCGGGAGCTCAAGCGCGCGCTCGACAATCTCGAGGAGGACGCGGCGCTTGACGAGCGCGTTCTCAGAGGAGAGCCCGTCGATCCGTACACGAGGGATAAAATGCTCTTCTCGAACTACGAAGAAGCGGTCGAGGCTCTCAATAAGTTGACGACTATCCAGAGAATTCTCAGAAACAAAGAAGAAGAAGAAGGAGAAAACGAATGACTTACTCGGAATTGATCGCGAACGTTCCCACAGACAAGCGGGAAATCGTCGACGCATTTTTGAAGGGCGTCGCGGAGGGCTGCAAGCTCACAACCGTTCAGGACGAACAGGAAAACAAGAACGACAAGGAGAAGGAGACGAGATGAGCGCATTCTGTACAGGATTCAAGGCGATGGATCGTCTCGAGGCGTTTTATTCAGCTCATTCCTACTGCGGGATCGGATCGATCTGGACTCCGCTTGGACCGTACTTTTTCGACTTGTCAGAGCTCGATCCGTACTCGCTCTGCTGCGAGTTGAAAAACGAGTTCGGCGTCGGCTGGAACACGGTCTGCCAGTGGATCGAGAACGTCTCGGACGACCGCCTTCATTGAGAGCGACGGAGGGAACGACAGATGGCGAAATGTATTGACGACGACCGGACGATCTGGACGGACGAGGAATACGAGTTCGAGGACGAACTCGGATGGGGGACGGATAGAGAATGAGAACGTTATTGTTCGGAGCTGTCGAGGCGATCCGCCTGTCGTTCCTGGTTAACCTGATCGCCGGCGTTTTGATTCTCGCCTCCGTGGCGAGACTGATCGTAGGAGTCGTTCGGTTCTTTTACGATCATTTCCCGGTCGACGTTGGAGAATATCAGGAAGACGAGGAAGAACGCTCATGACGACGAGAAGAAAGCCGGAGGCGGAGGCGAAGACACGCGAGATCGCGGAGCGACGTGAGAAGGTCGTCGAGTTCATCACAGCCAATCCAGACGCGCCGCTCAAGGTCGTCGCGAAGCGTCTCAACGCGACGATCTGTCAACTCAACTTCGATCTCAAGATTCTTCGCAAGCAGGGCCGGCTATCGTTTCGTCATAGCCGCTACGACGAATTCTCCGTAGCAAAACGACGACGTGAGATCGTTCGACTACTACAGAACAATCCGAGATTGACCGCTCGTCAAATCGCGAAAATCCTCGGCGAACCGTTCGTAAACGTCAATCATGATAAATGGTTGCTCAACAAAGCGGGGAAGCTTCCGTCGAACGTCCGGACCGCTCGGAGAACCGGATCGGCTATGGACGCGACGCTTGAGAAGGCGGTTCAAACGAGCGACGCGACGGCGCTCCAGATCTCACGATCGTTAAAAAAGCCTTTAAACTCCGTCAGTATCGCGAAGGTCGTCGACAAACTTAAAAAGGACGTCGGACTCGATCCGGTCTTCGAGGCAGAAAAGCAATGGCGACGAGCGCAGATCGAGAACCGCTGGAGCAGGGGGACGATGATCGCGGAGTTATGCGGTGGTCACATCGGAGTCTTTCTGACGGCGGACGAGCATAAGCGCTGGGTTAAACTTCATCGCTTAAAAGAAAAAGGTTTTACCTGGTCAGAAAAGGGAATTCACAGGACGAGCGGTCACGTCGTCGATAAGGATCGAACGACTCTTCGCGGAGTCTCGACGATCCGCGATAGAATGAGGGCGAAGGGAATTAAAACGGAGAATCAGGAACGATGGGCGCGGAACGGCGGAGCATGACGAGAGCGGAATCGACCGCGCTGATCGAGGCGATCGAGGAATATTTTAAGACGGAAAAGCGACCGACTGCGAAGGCGATCGCGGAGCGGCTCGGACTCGACGTCACGTTTGTCTACAGCCGTGTCAACCGTTTGCGCGCTGCGGGTCGAATTCCTACAGCTCCAAAGATTGTAAAGCTCGTCGACGCGCGATTCTACAAGGACAACCCGTCCGCGACGGTCCGAGATTGTATGCTCGAGTTCGGGTTAAATCGTGGTCAGGTCCTTAAAATTCGCGGACGACTATCAAAGAAGGGGCTCGTCGAGAGAATTCAGCCGATCAGAACGAACGGACTCCCCTCCGTCGAGCAGATCAACAAATACCTCGACCAGCATCCGTTCGCGACGTTCAAGCACGTCGCGAGCTATTTCGGCGGCGACGTCAATCGTCTAAACGAGTTTTTTCGTCAATGCGTTTACGAGGGCTCCGTCGTTCCCTGTCCTGGAAGATATCGCTCGTACCTCACGAAATATCAAGCTCGAAAAATTGAGAAGCTTGTCGACTCCGGAATCTTTCCGACGTCGATCCGCGTCGCAAATGAACTTCGATGTTCAGAGGCCGTCGCGTATGCGTTACTCAACGAATACGAGCGACTTGTCAAGCCGATATCGAACCGCGAACCAAAAAAGAGCGGCGACGACTGGATCGCGACCGTCGACGACAAGCTTGAAAAGAAAGTCACAACCCGCGACGCGTGGTACGTCGCGGAGGTCACGGAGAAAGGCTTTCCCGGAATGCGACTAC
>CAMZHY010000556.1 GCA_947307005.1 uncultured Planctomycetaceae bacterium | reverse complement strand
TCAAACCGCCGCCCATGCCGCCGCCCATGCCGCCGGTCATACCTCCCATGCCGCCCATGCCGCCCATGCCGCCGCCCATGCCGCCGCCCATGCCGCCGGCTCCCATGCCGTTGGACGCGCTCTTGACGGAGTCTCGGACGATCTCGTCGTCGATATAACCCATGTTCTCGACGCAGAAGTCGCGCGCAAGGGTAATTAACGACTTCGACAATTCAAGATAGTTGTAATTCTTTGCGGAATCAAGATTCATATCGCCGATCGCGCGCGCCGCAAGACAACGAACTTCGTAATTCTGGGAAGAGTCGTCGATGAGCTGCTTGAAGAGGTCGAGGGTCCCCGTCCCGCCTTTGTTTCCTTCGGGACTCTTAAAAGAGGCGAGCCCCTTGACGGCGTACTCCTGGAACCATTCGTACACGTCGGCGCGGAGATTTTTCTTCTCCGCGTAGCTCGGGTCGAGAATCTTGACGAAAAGGGACGCGACGTTGGCGCGCGTCTTGTCGTCTTTGATCCCAAGCTCCGCGTGACGTTCGAGTCCGATAAGCGCGGCGAGTCGAACGTAATCAGGGTACGGTTTCTTATCGGAGTTCACAAGGGTCGCAAGCGGCGTAATCGCGCCCGCGTAGGGCGTTCCGCCGGAATTGCGGTCGCCCGCGGCCTCGTTAAGAGTTCCCATCGCGAGCGCGGCGTTAAAACGGCACGCCGGATAGCAACTGTCGGACGCCGCGTAACTGTTGAGGCAATCGACGACCTCCTTGAGGAACGTCGCCTGCGCGGCGCCGGAAACGGAAGTCGCGTCCGTTTCCAACTCTTGACGAAGCTTCGGCAAGTCGCGAGAATGCTCTCGAACGGTCCATCGGGCGAGGTAATACTTTCGGAGGAAATCCTTAATCTGCCCGGCGTCGCCGCTGTTGACGACGGAGCCTTTCTGAGCGGCGAGACTTTCGTCGACCGTAGCTTCCTTAAACTCCTGCGACGTCGCCGTCGCCGCGACCATAACGAGACAACACGCCGTCGCAAGGACGGTCAAAAGGCTTCGACGAACACCGCGCTCTATCGCGCGGAATCCGAAAACAGAGGAGTGTGCCATTGGATCTCTACCGTTGAGTTGTACGCTATTTTCAGCCCTCGCGCGCGACGAAGAGACGCCAAGCGCCCCATCCGTCCTTAACGACGCGGAAGACTCTACTTTAACCCCTAATATCATACTTGCGAAGCGGCGGCGGCGTCAATAGTTTTCGACAAAATCGACGTCTTTTCGGAAAAAAATACGACCGGTCGCGCCCCTAAAAACGATTCGCATCGGCGCGCCTTCGTAAGACGCGCCCGTTATTCGCGAACCTGTCGCGCTCGCAGAATGAAATTGTCGGCGCCGCGATCCTGACAGACGGAAATCGCCTTCTGGACGTAACCGACGTCGACGTCGGCGTCGCCGCGAATCACAATCGTCACGTCTTTCGGATCGACGCGACGCAGCGTGTGCAAGACGTCGAGTTCCGAACGAATCGCTTCGCTCAGCGACGTCGCGCGAAGTTCGCCCTGCTCGACGCCGCATTTTTTCGTTCCGATGAAAATCGACCGATCCGCCATAACCTGAAGCGTGATCATTTCCGGAGGCGCCGCGTCAGGCGGCTGCGCCAACTCGCTGTTGGGCAGCGTGATCTCTTCGTTGCGCTCCGCCTGTGAAAAATTCATGACAAGCGTAAAGAAAGAGATCAGTAGGAAGACGACGTCGATCATCGGCGTCATGTTCGGATTCGCCGGCGCGAGTTTTCCGACCGCCCGTTTCTTTCTCATCTTCTTCTGTCCTTATGAACCCCGAACGACGCGAGCGACGGTTGCGCCGCGTCGCGGGACTCGTCAGTATCGCGGATTATCTTTTCTCAACCTTGACGTCGGAAAAGCGTCCCATGAACGAGTCGCTGATAACCGCGACGTCGAGAACGAAACGCGCCAACCGATTCTTGAGGATATCGAACGCGGCGAGCGCCGGCAGCGCGATCGCCAGTCCAAGTTCGGTCGTAAAGAGCGCCGTCGCGATACCTTCGGCAAGCTTCTGAGGCGAAGGAGCCGCGCCGCCGCTCGCAATCGCTTGGAACGACGCGATCATGCCGACGACCGTTCCGAAAAGCCCGATCATCGGCGCGAGGTTGCCGATGAGAGCCAGGTAGCCGAGCTGGTGTTCGAGCCGCATCGTTTCCTCTTGCTCCACGTCTTCCATCGCCTGCGTCGCTTTCTCAAAGCCCGAGGGCATCCGCGCGAGCCCCGTCGCTAAAACGCGACCAAGGAGCGATTCGTCGTCTTTCGCAAGCTCGTACGCGTCTTGGAACTTGTTTTCGTCGAGAAGTTTGGCGAATCCCTCCGCCAGCTCTTCCGGCGCGATCGCTTGGCGGCGAAGCGCCACAATATTAATGACGATCAGCGCGACCATCGTCAGCGACAGAAGCGAGAAAACGATCGAGAAGAACCATCCGAGCGATCGGAACATCCACGCGAGGTAATTGTCGCTTTTCTTCGTTTCGCCCCCTTCGGAACCGCCGTCGGCGGCGGAAGATTCCGCGGCGGCCTCGGGCGCGGCGTCAGGCGCGGCCGGAGCGGCGGCGGCGGGCT
>CAMZHY010000555.1 GCA_947307005.1 uncultured Planctomycetaceae bacterium | reverse complement strand
GAATTCTTTAGACTCAAGGACAATTAACGGCAAGCCAATTTCAGACGCGACGCTACGCGCTTCTGTTTTCTCAAGTTCCGTTGACGTAAAACTTTCTGCAAAATAACCGACAGGCTGAATTTTAAGTAGAGATTGTTCGTACGCAAGATTCAACGCCTTAGCAAGAACGGAACTATCGACGCCTCCTGAAAACGCGACGACGCAAGCCTTCCCCTTACACCATTCAAAGAGTTGATTGAGTTTTGTCTCTGTTTGATTAGAAAGCTTTCTTGTCATGAAAGAACCTGGTCGGAGGTTAAAAACGGCGCGCGGCATGACGTCGCGCGCCGTTTCATTACACTAAGACTGAACCGAAACAAGCTGTCGACGGCGCGATTTACTTGTTGAGATCACGGAAAACCGGCTCGTCTTCACCGGGAAAATCAGCGGGAACTTCGAGCGTAACTTTGCCCGTCGCGGCCCATTCGGCGCAGCGCTGAAGAAGGACGATCGTATCGACGCTCGAAAGTTGCTCGGCGTCGTGTCCAAGCATATTCGTTACGCAACGTCCTTTACCATAAGGGATTGTGATGATCTGAGGTTCGTTGCGATTAGAACCGCGTTGAGACGGATCGGCAAACGCCGTCGCCAATACGGTGACGTTATGAACGGGGCCTCGCTGGTATTGATACAGTTCGTCTTTGCAGTGTCGGAATCGAAGCGGAAGTCCCTTCATAATCGGGTGCTCAGGCGCTCGAACGTCGATCGGGAAAGCCCATTGAGGTCCATGGTCGCCGCTAGGTCCGTCTTGAACAGGATCGACGACAACTTTCCCCTCGGAATCAAGGTAGAGATAGGGACCGCTATCCTTTGTTCGGCCTCCCCAACCTCCTAGACCTATCATTTCGTTGTAAGCGGGCCACGATGCGAAGGCGTTGTTCCCCGCATGATAGGATACAAGCCCGCCGCCTTTGACGATGAAATCAACAAACGCCTTTTCAAGTTCGGGGTTCCAACGATCGCCGTTGTAGTTCATCACGACCACGTCGTACTTTTTGAAATCCACGTTAAACTTGCTAACGTCCTGACCCGATTCAGGAGTAGTCGCAACGTCCACGTCGAATATCCCGGCGCTTTCGAAAATCTTCACAAGAACAGGCGTCGTGGCTTTCCAGTTATGATTATTCTGTCCGTCAATAATGAGCAAACGAATCTTATCCTGAGCGGAAGCCGACGAAACGGCGACGAAAAGCGTCAACAAAAACAACGCGGTAATTTTACATAATTTTGACGTCATGGATTTCTCCTTTTAAGGTTGGCTTCGTCAACAAGGGACGGGGAAACGGAAACCCCAAAACCCGCTTTATTTTATAATGCGCGAAAGGTAATTTCAAGCGGCGCTCTATCTCTTCAAATATTTAACCCAATAACAGAAAAGACCGGCGTTTGCTACTTGAAGACGTCTCCCTTCTTAATGGGATAACCAAGAATAAACGCTTCGGCAGGTTGAAGTTTTTTCCCAGCGGGCTGAACCGCAACGACTCGAAGAGCTCCGTCGCCCGTTTTGACCCATAATCCGTCTTTTGAGGCGCTGAGCACAGTTCCCGGTTCAAAAGATGAAAAATCGTCAGGAAGGGGATGCGCGCCGTCGTGTAAATCGTTTAAGGAGAACGGACCGAGAATTAAACGCGTCTCCTTCGAATTGGACGCGCTGATCCAATCCACATATGCGCGAGGCCAAGGTTGAAAGGCCCGATATTGATCGATAATCTCGGCGGAAGACTTGCGCCAGTCGATTCTTCCTTCCTCTTTGCGTAATTTCGGGGCTTTCGTCGCCTGCTCATGACGTTGAGGAAGCGGTTTAATCGTTCCTTCTTCAATTTCGTCCAATGCTTCAACCACCCGCGGCGCCCCGAGACGAGCGAGTCGATCCTCAACTTCGACCGCCGTGTCGTCAAGCGACGGAATATAGGATGCGGATTTAACGACCGGTCCCGCGTCAACTTGGGGCTCAATAAAGATGACGCTTACGCCAAGTTCCCTCTCTCCCGCCTGAAGCGACCTATTAATGGGCGCAGCCCCGCGATATTTGGGAAGCAACGACCCGTGAAGATTTAGACCTCCATATTTTGACAACGTCAAAACTTCTTTTGAAAGAATCTTCCCGTAGTCGCAAATAAAAATAACGTCCGCCGATAACTTTCGTACGAGTTCGACTCCTTCAGGGGAATTGACGTTTTCTGGATCAAAAAGAGGCGTGTCTGAAAGAAAAGTTTCAACAGCCTTTCTGACGGGAGGAATTCCGGCCTTATCGCCTTTCTTTTTCGTTCTTATAGGCATCGCAATCAAAGCGGCGAGTTCATGCCGTGATTCTTTTATCGCTTTTAATGTGGGGAGAGCAAACCCCCCGTTGGCCATAGCTACGATTCTCATGAGATTTCAATATTTAACAAATAATCAGTTTCGATACTTCGAGTAAGTAAAAATAAAATATTTCTTCGAAAAGACCTAGGGACGCTAAGACGTTCGCTGATCTAACGATTTCAAAAGTCTTTACTGTAAGTCGCCCGTGAGCAATTGGAGAAGGTTAAGGAACTAATACGGTAAATTGCGATTTGAATCTAATCACA
>CAMZHY010000554.1 GCA_947307005.1 uncultured Planctomycetaceae bacterium | reverse complement strand
GATTGCTCGACTCCTATATTCGACAATATCCGTACCCCTTACCAACTTGAAGATGGAAAAGTAGTCTATTCGTATCGTTGGAAAGAAACGGATGCGGAGGGTAGAGAGGTCGAAAAGGAAGCCAATACTACCGACGTCGATATGCTCTTGCGAGAGCGTATCAAGAAAGACGATGATGGTAACGTTATCGACGGTTACATCACTCACTTTGAGCCGAGTATCGATAGGGAAGTCCTTCGCTACAATCTTTTCGACGCGACGGCGGAGATGCAGCGTCTTTCCGGTCTAACGACGACCCGTTCGAACGTCTTCGCTGCGTGGGTAACGGTCGGCTACTTTGAGGTTGAACGGTGCAATCCCGGCGTTAATATGCCACGGTATGATCCCGATGGTTTGGATCTTATGAATAATCCGGGGTTGTTATCGGATCCGACCTACAAGTGGTATTACTACTACCAAGCGATCTATCCGGACGGGTATACGTACGGGAAGGAGCTTGGCGAAGAGTTCGGCGAGACGAAGCGTCATCGCGGGTTCTCGATTATCGACCGATCGATTCCCGTCGACTTCCGTCGCGGAAACTCGGTGAACTACGAAGACGTGATCCTCTTGAAGCGCGTGCTCGAATGATCCTGCGTTCTTCGTGAAAAACATGCCGATCGGGCGGGGCGTCGCAACGATTCCCCGCCCGGTTTTTCTTTTCCGGCGTCGCCCTTCGAACGTCCGACCGTCCAACGCGTCCCCCGTTGCTTTTTCGTCCCGACAAGGATATAGTGAAAAGGGGTGGGGCGAGCGTCGTTCCCTTTGATTCCTTCGACGTCCCGTCAACAGAAAGGAACATTCATGACGCCAACGCCCTTTCTCTGTAACTGCGATAAAGCTAAAAAAATATCCTTGAGTCCCTTCGTGTTGACGAACCAAACTCATTAATAATTGATTCATAGCGCGGTTCTTTGTATAATGGAGAACGAAGAGCGTGGAGGTGAATCTATGCCCGCTAGGGACTATCGCAACGAATTACGCAAACAAATCAAAAATCTACGTCTTATGGACGATCGCTTTATGAACGTCTGTCTTAAAGACGACGTTGAAAGCGTTCAGTTGATTGTTCGGATTATTTTGGAAAGACCCGACCTTGTTGTGACGAGCGTTCGCACTCAGGAGGTCATGTCGAATCTCGTTGGACGCAACGTCGAGTTTGATATTAGCGCGACGGACGGCGAGGGCAAAATTTACGACATAGAAATCCAGAGAGAGAACGCCGGCGCGGGACGTAAACGAGCTCGTTACCATTCCAGCGTTATTGATTCGAACGAACTGAAAAAGGGACGCCGTTTCGACGATCTTCCGGAGACGTTTGTGATTTTTATCACGGAACACGATCCGCTTGGAGCGGGAGAACCGATCTATCATATCGATCGTCGAATCAAAGAAACGAACGAACTTTTTGGCGACGAGGCGCATATTGTCTATGTGAACGGCTCCTGTATGGATCTCAAAACCGAACTTGGCAAACTCATGTTCGATTTTTCCTGTAAAGACCCTGATAGAATGCATTATAAACCGTTGGCGGATAAGGTTCGGTATTTCAAAAGGAACCGGAAAGGATTGGAAATCATGGCCGGAACATTAGATCAATGGGCTAAAGAAATTACGGACGAAGCTAGGGAAGAGGGTCTCGAAGAGGGTATCGAAAAAGGTATCGAAAAAGGTATCGAAAAAGGGAGGAAAAAGGGAATTAAGGAAAACAAAGTTGAGGTTGCGCTGAAGCTGATTCAACGCGGCGGCATGGCGGTTGAGGAAATCGCCGATCTGCTTGGATTGACGGTTAAGAGCGTTCAGAAACTTGCCGCGCAAAAAGACGCTTGATCGCCCCGCTTGCCCCTCGGACGACGCGCGCAGGGAGACGAGCCGGGCGATAACGGGGGACGTTCTCAATCTCTCTTGATAACGCGCGCCGCAGTCTTTCCTTTTTCCGCTAAGAGGTCGTTTTGTCCATGGAAAAGAAAACCGTTCTCGTTATTCTCGCACATCCCGACGGTAAGAACAGCTTCAACGCCGCGATCGCGCGAACCGCCGTCGCCGCGTTGGAGGAGTCGGGGTATTCGCCCGTTCTGCGCGATCTCTATGCGGAAGGGTTCGACCCCGTCATGACCCTCGCGGAAGCGACGCGCCCCGTCGACGAGGCGCCAGACGCGATGAAAGCGGAGATGGCGCGCGTCAACGATTGCGCCGGACTCGTCTTCGTCCACCCGAACTGGTGGGGCGGACCGCCCGCGATTCTTCGCGGATGGATCGATCGCGTTCTCCGCAACGGGTTCGCCTACGGCTTTACGGAGCAGGGCGCTTGGCAGGGGTTGAACGATAAGCTCGTCCAAGTTTTCTCCACGTCGAATACGCCGCGCGATTATGAGATTCAGGTCTACGGCGATCCCCTCGAAAACTTCTGGAAGACGATCGTCTTCTCCGTCGTCGGCGCGAAATCTTTCGAACGCCGAAACTTCGAACAGATTATCTTAAGCGACGAGGAAACCCGAAAGAATTGGCTCGCGGAGGTCGCCGCCGTTATTAAACGACGGTTCGGAGAAGGGTAGCCGCGCAAATTTCGGTAAAAT
>CAMZHY010000553.1 GCA_947307005.1 uncultured Planctomycetaceae bacterium | reverse complement strand
GTCGTTTCGAGCGCCTCGTCGAGCGTCATCGGGGGCATGATCGTCACGAGACGCTTCGCGATCATCGTCTTGCCGGCGCCGGGCGATCCGAACATGAGAACGTTGTGCCCGCCGGCGGCGGCGATCATCATCGCGCGTTTGGCAAGTTCCTGCCCGTGAACCTCGGAGAAGTCGAAGTCGTACTTCGCGAACTCATTGAACTCGTCGCCGGTCAGTCCGCGCGCGGGGGGAATCTCCTTCTTTCCTTGGAGGAAAAGCGCGGCGTCTTTGAGCGTCTCGATCGGAATCGCTTCGATCCCTTTGACGAGCGCCGCCTCGCGCGCGTTTGCGGCGGGCACGAGAACGCCTCTGAGTCCCGCGTTCTTCGCGGCGCGCGCCGCGGCGAGAACGCCGCGACACGAGCGCGCGCGTCCGTCGAGATCGAGCTCGCCGATCACGGCGTAGTCGTTGAGCTTTTCAAAACGCGCGAGATTGCTCGAAGAGATTTGCCCCAAGGAGATCGGAAGATCGAAAGACGCCGCCTGTTTCGGGAGATCGGCGGGCGCGAGGTTCACGAGAATCGAACCGCGCGGCGGCTGGTATCCGGAATGTTCCAGCGCGAGTCGGACGCGAAACGCGCTTTCGCGGACGACGGTCTTCGCCATGCCGACGATCGTCGTGCGCGTGTCGTCGAAGCCGGACTGAGCGTCGCCGTTATCGGGCGCGAGCGTGACGGAAACTTCGACGTCGACCGGATGGGACGTCGCGCCGAGAAGAGAGAACGTCTTGAGTTTCGTGAGCATAACGTCTTACGCGACGACGCCGAAATCACGCGTTCGGGTCGGAACTCGCGACCTCCTTCGGATCGGGATTCTCGAGCGCCGCGTCGACCGCTTCCTCGAGGAAGACGCCGATTCGCCGGAACCGCGCGTAGCGTTCCTCGACGAGACGGTCGGTCGGAATCTTGGCGAGCTCGCGCAGTTTCGCGACAAGATATTTCTTGAGATTGAGCGCCATAATGCGGTGGTCGCGGTGCGCGCCCCCGAGCGGCTCTTCGATCACGTCCTCAACAACGCCAAAGCGCTTGAGATACCCCGAGGTAAACTTTAGCGCCTCCGCCGCCTTGTCTTTGCACGCGCCGTCTTTCCAGAGAATGCCCGCGCACCCTTCCGGGCTAATGACGCTGTAATACGCGTACTGAAGCATCGCGACGCGGTCGCCGAGCCCTATTCCGCAGGCGCCGCCGCTGCCTCCTTCGCCGATGACGACGCACACGATCGGCGTCCGCAGAAGCGTCATCTCGTACATCGACTCCGCGATCGCCTGCGCGATCCCGCGCTCCTCGGAGTCCTGACCGGGATACGCGCCCGGCGTGTCGATCAGACAGACGATCGGCAACCCGAACTTCGCGGCGAGCTTCATCTTCTGAACGGCTTTGCGATACCCTTCGGGGCGCGCGCAGCCGAAGTTGCTCTCCTGCCGCTCTTTGAAATCGCGCCCCTTATGCTGGCCGACGACCATCACGCGGAAATTGTCGATTCGCGCCCAGCCGGTGCGAATCGTTCGGTCGTCGCCGAAGACCTTGTCGCCGTGCAGCTCGACGAACTCGTCGAAGACGAGATTGAAATAATCGAGCGCCTGCGGCCGTTCCTGATGTCGCGCGACCTCGGTCGTCTCCCACGCGGTGAGATTCGAATAGATCTTGCGCGTCAATTCCGCCAGCGCAAGACGGAGACGCTGAATCTCGTCGCGCGTCTCCGGCGTGTTCGCGGAACCGCGAAGAGCTTCAATCCGCGCTTCCATCTCGAAAATCGGACGTTCAAACGAAAGCTGCTGTTTCGGAGTCGACATGATACAACTACCCAAATACCTCGCGCGTCGGCGTTCCCCGCGCTCCTACCGCGCCGAATACAAACCGCGCGACCCGCGCGCCCGTCCCGAAAGTATAACCGATTACGCTTGGTTCGACAAGAATGGACGCCGCAATTTGCCTGAAAAGAACGCGCTCGTCGCTCAGGAACGAATCAGATCGTCCAGCGTTACGCGCGGTCCGTTGGCATTTTGAGGCGGCGTCGCCCCGACGCCCGAGCGCCAGTTGTTCAACTGAACCGCAGCCCTCTTCATCTTGATCGTGCAGAAGTAAACGATAATGGGAAAACACGCCCATACAAACGCGGCCAAAATAACGGGAACGACAAGGAAAAAAAGAAAAACCGAGAGAAGCGGAGAAACGCACAACAAAATCTGACATATGCCAATGATAATCCCGCTAGCCGACCCGGCAAAGCGCGGAGTCTCTCCTCTATTCCCACCTTGCCGCGCATAGCTGGCAATCGCGCTGTCAATATTCGCGGAACCGCCATAAAAGGCTACGAAATACCAATAGTAACTAAAAAATGGAATAAAAAGAAATCCAACAGCCTTGCCGGGAGTGGATTTCGCATAGTTTACTGGAATTGACTTCCAGAAGTTGTAGATGAAAAAATAGTGGGTCATAAAGCTGAACATATAGAAGAGATACCCAATCGCCATGAATATTAGCGCAATCACTCCGCTCGCGGTACCGAAAAGCTCAGCCGAATCGACGTCGGCTATGCTCAAGGACAGTCCAAAAAGAAATACGAAAAAAACAAGGTG
>CAMZHY010000552.1 GCA_947307005.1 uncultured Planctomycetaceae bacterium | reverse complement strand
ATGCATAGATGTTAAAGGAATTATAGACAACTGTTTCTCCCTCGCGAACAATGCGGCGGGGGACGGACGGTACGACGAAATTCTGAAAGGCGCGGAGAAATTCGCGCGCGCCGCGCAGTTTAACGAAGAAAACGGCTCGAAGCGCGAAGACGAAAACTTCGGCGGCGTCGGCTACGGCGCGGAGAAATCGACGCGTCCCGACCTCTCCAACACGCAGTTCTTCGTCGAGGCGCTCCGCGAAGTCGGCGCGAAAGAGGACGACAAAGCGATTCAAGACGCGCTCGTCTTCGTGAGTCGGTGTCAGAACCTCGAGTCGGAAGCGAACCCGGTCGCGGGTCAGGCGCGCGGCGACGACGGCGGATTCTTCTACACGTTCCTTTCGCCCGATGAAAATCCGGCGGGCCAAGAGGCGAGCGGCGGGCTGAGGAGCTACGGAAGCATGACGTACGCGGGGCTTAAAAGCCTGATCTACGCCGGACTGACGGCGGACGATCCCCGCGTCGAGGCGGCGACCCGCTGGATCCGCGACAACTACACGACGACGGAAAACCCCGGACTCGGCAAGCGCGGACTTTACTACTATTACAACACGTTCTCGAAGTGTTTAAAGGTCTTAGGCGAAGACGAATTCGCCGACAAAGACGGCGTCAAGCACGACTGGCGCGCCGAGCTGATCGAGACGCTCGCGCTCGCGCAAAACGTCGACGGATCGTGGGTCAACGACGACAGAATGTGGTTTGAGACGGACGCGAACCTCGTCACCGGCTACGTCCTGACCGTCCTGACGCTCTGCGAGAAGGAAAAAGAATGAACGACGAAAAGCAGACCGCGCAATTCGCGGTCAGAACGACGGGACTGACCAAGACGTATCCTCGCGGAACGGGAACCTTTAACGCGCTCGACGCGCTCGATCTGAGCGTCGCGCCGGGCGAGTTCGTCGCCGTCATGGGCGCGTCCGGCTCCGGCAAGAGCACGACGCTGCATCTAATCGCCGGGCTAACGCGTCCGACCTCGGGGCGCGTCGAGATCGACGGGGTCGATATTTTCGCGCTCGGCGACGCGGCGCTCACAAAGTTCCGGCGCCGACGAATCGGCGTCGTTTTCCAGAGCTACAATCTCGTCCCGCACCTGACGGCGGAGGAAAACATCCTCTTCCCTCTCCGCGCGGACCGTCGAAAACTCGACGCCGAAACGCTGGAGAAACTCCGCGCGTTCTGGCGCGAACTCGATATTTCCGACCAGCTCGGGCAGTATCCCGACGCGCTCAGCGGCGGTCAGCAGCAGCGCGTCGCGCTCGCCCGCGCGATGGCGACCGATCCCGCCGTTCTGCTCGCCGACGAGCCGACCGGCAACCTCGATTGGACGAGCAGCCAGCGAATCTGCGAAATCTTCGACCGCGTCAACCGCGACGAAAACCGGACGATTCTCCTCGTTACGCACGAGCCCGCCGTCGCGATCTGGGCGCGCCGCGCCGTCGTCCTGCGCGACGGCAAGATCGTCTGCGACGCCCCGACAAGCGACTTCAAAGACGCCGGCGAACTCGCCGGATATTATCAGGAAATCGCGCGCCGGAACGCGTGAGACGGTTCGCGGCTATCGGGCGCGACGCTCTAGGTTCCCGCCCGTTGCCGCAGACGTCCGGTTCGGCGATATTACCTCAAAACACAAACGGCGAAGCCCCGCCTTCGGCGGCATGAACAATGAAATTCATTTTAACGCTTGTTCTCTCGCGAATGCGACGCGAGAAAAAGAGACTCGCTTTCGCGATTCTCGCGATCGCCGCGTCGTCGTGCCTGATCGTATGGACGATCGGCGGCTTCCAGGCGCTTTTCTTCGACGAATCGGCGCAAGAAGAGAATTATCTCGGGGAATATGACCTGCGCGTCGCGCCCGAAACCTTTGGCGCGCCTAGCGCGCGCGGCGGCGGACAGTTCGCCGGTCCGACCTCGCGGCAATATTACGAGCCGCGTAGTTCGACGTCGGGCGACGCGACGCCAAGCGCAAAGGGCGGAACGTCTGAAAAGGCGCCGAAAACGGAAAACGGCGCCTCGCAAGAGAGGCGCGAAGGTCGTCCCGGCGACGCGCGCGGCGGCGGACGGCGGCGAGGAAGCGCCGCGATCTCTCCCGACCTGATTCGCGCCCTCCGACAGGACGAAAGCGTCGTCCTCTGCGACGAGGTCGCAACCCCGCGCATGTACGTCTACGCGCAGGGCATGGAGCGTTCGATTCTCGAAGACGACGATCCCGAAACTTCGGCGCGACCCGACGCCAAGCGAACGCTCGACGTCGACGTCGACGGTCTCGGCCTCGCGGCGCCCGACGGCGTCGATCCGGAGCTTCATCGCAAGGCGTTCGCCGCGTTCCGCGCGACGATGGGAACCCCGATGGGACTCGGTTCGACCTTTTCCGCGACGACCGCGACGGCGGCGCCCTTCGAACTCCAAGACGGACGCTGGTTCCGCGCGACGTCCGGCGACGGCCCGGTTCCCCGCGAAGCGGTCATGACCGTTCGCGGCGCGAAGAAATTCGGCGTCAAGGTCGGCGATCCGCTGATTCTGCTCGGATTCGCGTCCCTTATCGGACAGACGGTCGAATATCAGCTGACGATCGTCGGAATCG
>CAMZHY010000551.1 GCA_947307005.1 uncultured Planctomycetaceae bacterium | reverse complement strand
AGGACCCGAGATTCTCGTCGCCCCGAACGGGCGCGTCTTCCTGACGTACTCCTGCGGCGCGAGCTGGCTCCCGACCTATAAGGTCGCGCTTCTTGAACTGATAGGCGACGATCCACTTGATCCGAAATCTTGGAAGAAACACTCTGAACCGTTTTTCCAGAGCGACGAGTTCCAGTTTGGCGTCGGGCACGGATCCTTCGCGAAGGACCGATCCGGGCAGACGCGGTTCCTCTACCACGCGAAGCGCAGTCGCGAATCGGGGTGGCAGCGCGACGTCTTCATTCGCTACGTCGATTTTGACGACGAAGGGTTTCCGCATATTCGATATTAAGACGGAGCGTGAAACTTGAGAAGTCGTAATTTTGGACGGCGAGGGCGGAGTTTCGCGCGGGAGGTCAAGCGCGGCGAGGCGCCCTTTACGAGGGCGAAATTCACGCCCGACGCGTCGATCGACCTTCACGGGCTCCATCCGGACGACGCGATGCGCCGGTTGCGTCAAGCGGTCGAAGGGGGCGTCTATCGAGGCGAGGCGCTCGCCGTGATTCACGGCAAAGGTCGCGGGATTCTTCGCGAAAGGACGCGGCGGTACGGCGACGGCGCGTCGGAAGTCAAGCGCGTCTGGAACGGAGAAGACGTCCCTCTTCCGGAAGGAGACGGCGTGACGATCTTCTTTCTCTGACGCGCTTCGCGACTCCGATTGTCGCGTTTCTAACGATTGAATTTAACCAATCGTGAAAAAAGAGAGAAAAAAGGCGCGTCCTGCTTGACTCAAGAGGGACGACGGAATTATACTGATTAGGAGCGATTCTAGGGGTATTGCGCCCAGAGTCGCGACGTCGTCGAACGTTGTTGTTAAACGAACCCGTAATCGAGCGTAAAAATGTCATTACGTTATACCAATAATCGCGCGCGGCGCGTTTGCCGCGCGGAATCGAGAGCGGCTCGGGCGATTCTCGCCGGTTTGTCCGCAGTCGTCGTCTTGGCGTTGGCGTCGCCGCTTTACGCCCAGAACGACGGATCCGCTCGAATTCGCGTGATTAAACCCTTCATCGGCTACGAAGAAACGTTCCAATGGAGCGACGTTCCCGAGATCATTTCGGAAGGGACGAAGGCGAAGGAAGGCGCGGACGCGCTCGAGTACGCGTGGGCGTCGGATCTCTTCTTTGAGAAACAGATTTGGCAGCTCCAGTTCTCTTATAAGAACGTTCGCACGATCGACGTCGACTATCCGACCGCCGACGGCAAGCTCAAGACGAAGCGCGTCTGGTACCTCGTCTATTCCGTGACGAACACGGGCAAGCAGCTCAAAGCGGTTCAAGACGAATCGGTCAAGTCCGACGTTTCACAGACGATTGTCGATGAGAATCGCAAAGCGATAAAGTTCGAATTTCCGTCGAACAACCTCAAGGGCGTCTATCGCGGCGAAGAAGTGACTTACGCGAACGGCGATGAAGAAGGGGCGATTGAGTTCGTTCCTCGCTTTGTCTTCGCGAGCGCCTCGATTCAGGACCGCCTTGTCTACGAGCGCAAAACGCCCGACGGACTCTTCTACGGTCAGAAGCGCGGTTCGGAAGAGGGCGTGTACTACGATTCGTTCGATCCGATCGCGTTCGCCAAGATTGCGCGCAAAGAAGGTCGCAAGGGACAGAGTTTCCTCGACACGACGCGCGTCTCCAATCATAAAATTCTGCCGGGCGAGACGGTTTGGGGAATCGCGACTTGGTCCGACGTCGATCCTCGAATCGACAAGTTTTCGATCTACGTTAGCGGACTGACGAACGCGCTTCGTTGGGAGCTTGCGGAAGAGGAAACCGATAGCGATCAGGTCGGCGCGGGTCGCGACGTCTGGCGTAAAGTTCTGAAGATTAACTTCTTCAATCCCGGCGACGAAGCGCACAGCGGCAAAGAAATTTACAATAATTTGCCGGGGGAACTTGACTACGAGTGGATCTACCTGTAAAATGACCCGGAAACATCGCGCGACGGAGACGCGCCGATTCTTCGTCCTCGTCTCGAGATTGTGCGAGACGGCGATTTTGCGCGTCGCGCGCTCGTTATAGCGACGAAGAAGTTCGCGGTAAATATGAAAGCGACAGGCGTCGGCGCGAGATCCGGTCGAAGAGAATAAGTAATCGTTTAAGAAAGCAAGCAGTTCAAAGGTAGCGCTATGGCTCACAAGAAAGGTCAAGGTTCTAGCCGCAACGGTCGCGACTCGAACGGACAGCGTCGCGGCGTCAAGGTATACGGCGGTCAGAAGGTTCAGCCGGGCAGCATTATCGTTCGTCAGTGCGGAACCCGCTGGCGACCTGGCAAGGGCGTCGGTCTCGGCAACGATTTCACGATTTATTCGCTCGTCGACGGCGTTGTGAATTCAAGAAAAACGAATGGTGAAATCGGCCTGATTGCGCTGGAGTCTGTTCCAGTTTCAGGTTTCTATCGGAAGTTGAAAGAAAATGAGGGGACGGTTCCAACGCCGCCCCCTTTTCTATTAATCCTTGTCGTCCTATCGTCTGCGCGCGCGTATAACCGGCGATTTGGCGAACGTTCTTTTTTCGACGCGACGACGGGATTTCACTTTGAGAATAAATATATTAACGAGAGCATACGGGGATAAAAGCGATG
>CAMZHY010000550.1 GCA_947307005.1 uncultured Planctomycetaceae bacterium | reverse complement strand
GCCGTTATCTGGGACGAGTGTTTTAACAACGGAATTATGGCGATAGGTTGGGAAGATTTAGGCGACTTAAGTCAATACAACAGTAAGGAGGAAATCGTACAAGCGTTGCAGGAGAATAACGATCCTAACAAAAAATATACAAATTCTGCACACGCCACTTGGCAATTTGCCAATGAAATGAAGCCCGGGGACATTGTATATGCGAAAAAAGGTAAACGACTTGTCATTGGTCGCGGCGTTGTGGAATCCGACTACTACTACGACCCTAAACGCAAAAACTACAAAAACGTCCGTAAGGTTAAGTGGACGCATAAGGGTAAATGGGAATGGCAATACCGCGATTCGCTCGCTTTGAAAACGCTTACGGACGTCACGGACTACACAGATTATGTTGATCGATTGAAAGCCTTGTTTGACGACGTAGTCGATCCTGATCCGGAAAGGGTTGATTATCCAACCTACGGAGTTGATGATTTTCTCGAAGACGTATATATGAACGAAAGGGACTATGAAACGCTAAAAGTTCTCGTCCTAACCAAGAAAAACGTTATTCTTCAAGGAGCTCCAGGTGTTGGCAAAACCTATGCGGCAAAGCGACTAGCATATTCGATCATGGGATTCAGAGATACAAGCCGTGTCATGATGGTACAATTCCACCAGAGCTATTCATATGAAGATTTCATCATGGGGTTTCGACCTTCTGAGACAGGATTCGAACTTAAAAATGGCGCGTTTTATAAATTCTGCAAAGACGCCGAAATCGATAGCGATAACGCTTACTTTTTCATCATTGACGAAATCAATAGAGGGAATCTTTGTAAAATCTTCGGCGAGTTGTTCATGCTCATCGAGGGCGATAAGCGCGACCAAAAAATACAGTTGTTATATTCAGACGAAAAATTTTCTGTTCCTAGAAATGTTTACATCATCGGTATGATGAACACCGCAGATCGAAGTCTGGCGATGCTTGATTATGCATTACGAAGAAGATTTGCTTTTTTCGAAATGAAACCAAGTTTTGACTCTAAGGGATTTCAATATTACCAAAATAGTCTTAATAGCGAAAAATTTAGTCGTCTGATAAATAGCGTCAAAGAACTCAACAAAGCAATCGTAGCGGACGAATCGCTTGGCGAAGGTTTTTGCATTGGACATAGTTATTTCTGCAATCTTACCGAGGGGTCGGATCAAGCGCTTTCTAGAATCGTCGAATTTGAATTAATACCACTGCTAAAGGAATACTGGTTTGACGAACCAACCAAGGTTAGAATCTGGACGGACAGTTTAAGGAACGCCATTAAGTGATACCGATACAAAACGTTTACTATATGCTGTCATACGCTTTTCAGACCCTGAACGAACTGGGTTTCAAAAGCGTTGCGACGGAACAGTTCCACAACGTGACGGAACTGTGCGCCGCGATTCTGATAAAAGGGGTCTCGTCTCAATTAAAACGGGGTCTTATCCGAGAATATATCGGACGAACAGAAGCTCTCTCGTCGTTGCGAGGGCGGATTGAAATGTCTGAATCGATTCAGACGGGGAGCGTCTTTAAAAAGCAGTTGGTCTGTTCTTTTGACGATTTCTCCGTGAATTCATATATGAATCGGATTCTCAAGACGACAATGTCGCTGCTTCTCCACTCGGATATATCGAAGACGCGAAAGAAAGAGCTTCGAAAAATCCTCGTGTTTTTTGTCGACGTCGAACCCCTTGAAATCCATCTTATCGACTGGAAATTGCAGTACGCTCGCAACAACCAGTCTTATCGGATGTTAATATCTATTTGCTATCTAGTCATTAAGGGACTGTTACAGACTAATTCGGACGGCACGACTCGTTTAATGGATTTCTTAGACGAACAGCGAATGTGTCGGCTTTACGAAAAATTTATCCTCGAATACTATCGGAAGGAATTCCCGCAGCTATCCGTAAGTTCGTCCCAAATCCCGTGGGCGCTCGACGATGAAACAAGCGCCATGCTCCCGATCATGCAAAGCGACGTCATGCTGACCTACGGAGATAAAATTCTCATCCTCGACGCCAAATACTACTCCCACGCGACGCAAACGCACTACGACGCACGCACGCTCCACTCAAACAATCTCTATCAGATTTTCGCTTACGTCAAAAACAAGCATTCCGAACTTGTGGGAACGTCCCGCGTCGTTTCCGGAATGTTGCTTTACGCGCAAACCGACGACGAAGCGCCCCTCGACCAAACGTATCGAATGAGCGGAACAAAATATGCGTTAAGACGCTCGATTTGAACTGTGAATTCTCTAAGATCGCCGAACAGTTGAATAAGATCGCGTCAGAGCAATTAGGCGTCGTCGCATAAAGAAAGCGGCTACAGCGTTTCCCCGTCACAAGCAAAACGTCATATACGCCGGAATACAGACGACGCCGTCTTTGACGCTGAGATTTTTCGGGTGGATAACGTAGCATTCGGCGATTCTCGCGCCAAAAATTTCCCGGAATCTCTTGAGCGACTCGATCGAGTATCTTTTGCCCGATTTTACCTCGATCGGGCAGATTTTGTATTTCAGTTTGCTGTTATTGGAGATCAGAAAGTCGATTTCGACGTCGTTTCGATGTTTCTCCAGGTTGTATCGCGTGTAGAAATACAACTTATGTCCGT
>CAMZHY010000549.1 GCA_947307005.1 uncultured Planctomycetaceae bacterium | reverse complement strand
CTCTTTCTACATCCAAAACGGGATTTCTGAAGAATCACGCCAAAGAGCTTTGAAAACATTGGATTCCGTACGTAAAAAGACAAACGGCGTCCAGTTTTCGACGCGAGACGAAGTGCGGAGAGTAATGTTGTGGATTGCGAGACAACTCAGAAAATACGCTGACGTTCCTGAGACAGCGACATTATCCGAGTTTCTCTGTTCAGCAATTTCGTCGCTTGACGCGTATTCTTCATCTCTGACGCCAATACAGGTAGAAGACGTTTTTTCGCTAATCGACGGTTGTTTTGTCGGTCTTGGGATTGAACTCAAGACAGACGCGCCTACCGTAATAGTTCGCGTCATCCCTGGAAGTCCTGCTGAGGAAGCCGGAATCGTAATTGGCGATGAAATCGTATCAATAGATGGAACGAACGTCGCAGAACTCACGGGAACAGAAATAGGAGAGCTCCTCCAAGGACGCGAGGGTGAAAAAGCCTCGCTGGTTCTACGTTCGGTCGATTCGAGGATGCGTAAAGTCGTTGCAGTCCGACGTCCTATCGACGTGCCAAGCGTCGAACAGGTTCATGTTTTGGACACGCGCAACGGGATTGGATACGTCAAAATATCCTGTTTTCAGAAAACAACGGCTAGTGAACTCCATAAGGCAATTAACCTATTGTCAGAATCACAAATCAAAAGTCTCATTATTGATCTCAGGCAGAACCCCGGCGGACTCCTCCAAGAGGCTATTAACGTTTCAGACATGTTTCTAGATTCGGGGACCATCGTACAAACACAGGGACGTAACGGTTTTCATGTATTCAAAGCGAAAGAAAAAGCCATCTTTGAATTGCCGTTAGTCCTTCTCGTCGATTCCAATAGCGCTAGCGCCGCTGAAATCTTCGCTGGAGCCATGCAGGATAACGGAAGGGCAGTTGTCGTTGGGGCGCAAAGTTATGGCAAAGGAACGGTCCAAGCAATCGTTCAGTTGAGCGGCGAAACAACGGGGAAGAAACCAATCGCGGGATTAAGGCTAACAACGGAAAAATTTTACTCTCCGAAAGGACGCGCATATGCCGGTGTTGGAGTAACGCCCGACGTAGTTGTCGAAGGCGATTCAAAAACATCGCGACGTCTTGCACAAACCCAACCCTCCTACGCCAGCCAAGCGGAAGAAAAACCAAATTACGGTTACATTCCTACGACTTCGACAAAAAAGACTTCTGAATTAGACTCGGACATAATCCTAGCAACAGCAGTTCGTGAAACTCTTAAACTTGGACGTTCGCATTATACGTCAAAAACAACGACGTCTCCAGAAAAGGCGTCGCCTCATTTGGCGCCAAACGTTCTTTCTTTATAACGTTAATACCTTTTCGTTCCCCAGCACAGCTGTCGTAGTCAACCGAGACTACGACAGTTTTTCATAGGAGGATAGTACAAAATAGAGGGCGTTTCATCTTGCGGCGCGTGTCGTAAAACGTTACCATCCCTACAGCGGTGGTTTAAACACGCAAGTTGGTGATAAGATGAAAATATATTCGCGGTATGTTTTGGTTCGAGCCTTAAAGTGGTTTGTTTTCATGCAACTTCTTCTTGTTGCCGCGCTACTCTTCGCCTTCATTGTCCAGTCAATCTCAAGCGGACTTCCGTCGAGCGTCGCCCTTGCGATTCTTCCCTATCTCATCCCGCAGAGTATCGCCCAAGGCGCGCCGGCGGCAACCGTGTTTGCAGCGTGCTTAACGTTCCTGCCAATGTCGCAACAGGGGGAAATTATCGCATTCAAGGTTGTCGGCGTAAGTCTCTGGAGAATTCTTATCCCGATATACGCAACGCTTATTATTATAAGTATTTTTAGCGTTAAAATCAACGATCTTTCAAATTCGAGCGCACGAGAAAAACGAAACCAAACGATTCTCAATCGTTTTGAGAAAATCATAATCACACAGCTAAAAAAGGAAAAGACTTTCTCAGCGCCAAATTCTGCCTTTATTCTAGACGTTGCGGATGTTACCGAAGAGGGGGTTTTAATTCATCCCTCGTTCCAAATTAAGAAGAAAGATATCGCTGGCGTCGCTGAAAGAGCTCGCCTAAATGTCAATTTTAGAGGTGAAACGCCTTTTATCGTCGTCGACTTCTATAACTCTGAGGCGACAGAGCGTAACAACGAATTTATTTTTCCAAAGGAATTTCATCAAGAAATCCCACTTGAAGAAATCTACAATAAGAAAACTCGGGTTGACCCACAGGCGTCTGAAGTTGCGCTCGCGATGAAGAACCTCGAAGAAGAACGTAGCGCATATCGTCGGCAAATGGCGGCTAAAGCGTGTTTCGCTCTTCTATGCGGCAATGTAGACGAAACGTCTAAACAGGAATGGCAAGAACTTCGGACACGGGAAAAAGAGTTTCAAAAAAAATTCAACCTATACAGGGTTGTCAATCCCAGAAATTGGGCTAATGGATTCTCGTACTTCTTTGTCGCGTGGGCGGCAATTCCACTCGCCATCTATTATCCCAAGTTTGAGATTAAAAAACTAAAACTGGAACTACCGTCTCTTGCTATTATTACTATAAGTATTCTTGTAATTTTCTTTGTTTCGTGGGGAATTTTTTACGACGGCGCTAAAAGGGGCGACTTTCCACCTTACTGCGTTTGGTTCGGCG
>CAMZHY010000548.1 GCA_947307005.1 uncultured Planctomycetaceae bacterium | reverse complement strand
TTAATCATAACGCGGAACTTCTCGTCGTGCGAGCGAAGCGCGTTGAGAACCTGCCATATGACCTTATAGCGCGCGTTGTTGTTGAGCGCGTCTTCCGGCTCGACGTCGCTCGAAACGACGACGGGCAGCACGACGTAACCGAATCTTTTACCCGGCGCGCGCCGCATGACGCGCCCGACCGCCTGAATCACGTCGACCTGCGAGTTGCGCGGCGCGATGAAGAGCGCCGCGTCGAGGTTCGGCACGTCGACGCCCTCTGAAAGACACCGGACGTTCGAAAGAACGCGGCACGCGTTTGGCGTTTCGCCCGCGAGCCATTTGAGCAGCTCGGCGCGCTTGTCGGCGCCGAAAGTTCCGTCGATATGCTCCGTTTCAAGCGTAATCGGAACGCGGCGTCCCGTTTCGTCGTTGGAATCGACGGGACGCGCCGACTCCTGTTCCTTGGCGCCGACTTGCGCCTTCGCATTCTCCTCCTCGGAGAGTTTTTCGCCGACGATTTGAAACGCCCTCGCGAAAGTTTGCGATTTTTTAATCGAAGCGCAAAACGCGACGGCGCGTTTCATGGGTTCCGGATCGGCGGCGTATTGGCGTTGAACGTCTTCGGCGCGTGAAATCTTCGCGAGACCGCGCCAGCACCCGATCATTTTCGCGACTTCGTCGACGTCGAGATCGTTTTCGTCGACGTCTTTTTGGAGACCGTCGTTCTCGGCGACCTCGTCCGCCGTCTTGCACAGCCCGACGTATTTCAGCGCGTCCTTCTCGTCGACGGTCAGAATGAGGACTTTATAGTCGGAGAGCAGCCCTTTTTGAACGGCGTCGCCGAAACTGAGCTTGTGGAACTCCTCGCCGAAAAGATTGACGTCGTCCATCGAGCAAAGAAGGACGTTTTTTTCCTTCGCGCTGTCTTTAGCTCCTTCGCCGTAAACGCGCGGGGTCGCCGTCATATAGAGACGTTTTTCAGCGCGGATGAAGTCGGCGTCGTGGATTTTGACGAAAGAGGATTCGTCTTGGGTCGAGAGTCTCGCGCCGGTCGTGCGGTGCGCTTCGTCGCAAATCGCGAGATCGAAGTCGGGGAAGCCTTGTTTCTGTGCTTCGGAGACGGTTTCGAGAGACTGATAGGTTGAGAAAACGACGACGGTCGGGCACGGGGCGTCCGGGTTCTTTTCGGCGCGTTTCTTGATTTCGTTCCAGCGCTTGACGACGGTCTCAGGGTTCGTCGTAGCGGGGCGGGTCAGTTCGGTCGCGTCGAAGGTCGGCGCGTCGTCGTCGTCGGACGCGCTCTTTTTGCCCTTCCGTCCGAGCGCTTCAGCGGCGCGCGCGTCCGACTCGTGAATCTGCGCGTCGGAGCAGACGACGATCGGCGCTAGCGTTCGCCTTGATTCGATCGTCCATTCTTTGAGCGTCTGCGCGAGGAGCATAAGAGACGGAACTAGGTAGAGAAATATCCCCCCCCCCCCCATGCTCGGCGGCGCGACTTCTTCCATAATGCGAAGCGCCGTAAACGTTTTGCCCGTCCCGCACGCCATGATCAGCTTGCCGCGATCCGACGCGAGGAACCCTTTCTTCACGGCTTCGATCGCTTCAATCTGGTGCGGGCGCGGCTCTTTGCGCGGTCGTCGCGCTTCGGCAAGAGAAGCGTCGGGGTCGGCGAGGAAGTTTTGAATCGCTTTGTCCCAATCGAACGCGGAATCGTCGAACTGATCGACGCGAATCACGGAACAGGGCGGCGTATGCCCTTCGATCGTCTTCTTCGCGTTCGAACCGAGGGACGCGGTCGTCATGAGGAGCAGTCGCGAGAAAGTCGCGCCGTCGTAAGATTTGCCAGACGCCGCAAGGAACGAGTCGATCTGGTCCTTGGGGATCGCGCCGTCTTCATTGTAGAATTTGCACTGGACCGCGTAAAACTCGCCCTCCGTCGTTTCCGCGACGAGGTCGATCCCTATGTCGGCGACGTTTCCGCGACGAGGCCAGTCGCTCCACAGCCAGACCTTCGCAATCTCGGGGAACTCCCCGGACTCAGCGAGCCAGCCGCGACAGAACTTTTCAAAGTAGCGACCCTGCGTCGTCGTGTTGGAGGAAGCGGCGCGGAACTGCGCGAGAAGATCGGAAATCGTGGAGGACATGGGAATAACGCGGCAACAAAGGAGGAATACGTCTCGTCGTCGGCGACGGCGGGACGCGAAAAGGAACGAAACGCCGACGGTTCGACGATCGTTCGGAGATTATAGCCGTCTGACCGACGCTTCGCAAGCGAAAACCGACGTTTCAGCTTATGTCGCCTCGTTTTTTTCGCCCGTCGGCGGTTTTCTTTTCCCTTCGGACGCGTCGAGGAGGCGTCGCGAAACTTCGTTTCTATCGTCTCCAAGAGTTTGATTCGGAAAACGCAAGTTAAAGGCGCTTTTGAACTTTTTTCAAAAAAATTTGCTAAAATTCTTGGCGATAGAAATTAATGCGGTACGATTCGGTCGCGCTCGAAAGAGCGAACAACGCGACGCCCGATTCATTTCTGGACGACAATTAAAACCATTTACAAAAGGAGCATAGCGATGACCGCGCAAATTTCCGACCAATGCGAGTACAAAGGAAACAAGAGTTCCATAGTCGCGTTTTGGCCGCCGATCCCCTTCGCGCCCCATCTGTACGGATT
>CAMZHY010000547.1 GCA_947307005.1 uncultured Planctomycetaceae bacterium | reverse complement strand
TCTTTATAAGCGCCAAGGTTGTTTGCTTTGACAAAACGTAGACTTTCCGGGAGTTGCGCGACAAGTTTGACGTCGCGAGCAGCCGCGTCGCCGACGTTCCGAATTGTCATGCGGTAGACTGTTGATTGTTCTAGATAAGCGTTCGCGACGCCTTTGATTCCCAATTCGAGTTTTGGCGACGTCACATTGAGAGCCGTTTCGACCTCTTGAGGGTCGCAATCATCGGCAGAGACAGATAACTTGTTAACGCATTTTCCAGGAGCGACCGTTTTTAAAGTCAAGGGTAAACGCTTTGACTCGCCAGCTTTCAGGGTTCCTAATTTGTTGTCGAGAGCCGAGCCGTTCGGGTGGTACAGACCTTCAGGAATTGTCTCTAAAAGGGCCACGTTATACGCGGCGCCTGTCCCGATATTGGAGACGACTATTTCAAAATTGACGTTTTCACCTAGTTCGATTGATTCTGGCGCCGACGCCTCGACTTTTAGAAGAGGTTTAGAACTCTTGATTTTACACGAGGCTTCGATTGGTAGAAGGACGGTTGCAACGCTTCCAAAGTCTCCCTCTTGCGAAGGGATTATTGTGTATTCAAACTTTTTTTCGCGTTGTGGTTCAAGATCAAACACGGGCCAGAAGAGGTCTCCCTGCGGAGTCGGCGATACGTTTGCCTCGGCGGAGACAAACTGCGCCCCTGTGGGAATAAGATCATGAAGGAGAATATTGCGTACGGATTTGGTTCCGTTGTTTTTGACCTTGATCGTGATAGAGGTCGGTTTATTAGTCTGGACTTCCTCTGGCGCGATCTTTTCAACGACTATTTGTGTTGTTTGAGGACCTTCCAATTCCGAGTCTCCAGGGGTGGGCAACCCCGCAACAACCGCGTTTACATAGTTCGAGACAGCCTTACGGTCATTTTGTGAAAGGGAAACGACCGTTTCGAGCGGCGTAGTTCCAATCGTAGGAATTTGGCGTGTTTCGTTGACGAGATCGGGGTCTTGCGAAACGGCGGAATCAGCGTCAGGACGCGATTTCTGTAGGGGGCCGGACCCGATGGGAGAACTTGGGATTGTCGGGAAACCTTGGGATGGATTCTCTACCTCTTGAAGTGAGAGACTTGATTCAGCGACCTTGGGCGTTGACGACGAAAACGGGGCGTCTTCGTCGTCAATGGGGAGAGCGTTAGGAACGTCAACTCCGATAGGGAAGGGCGAGTCTGGCAATTCGTCGGCGCCGTCGAGACTAACCGCAGTCGGGAGCGAATCGGAAGGATCGCTTGGAGGAAGCGCGTTTATCGCAGACGTTGGAAAGTCGTCGCTGGGAAACGATTCAACGTCTTCAAGGGGATCCGGGAGAGGCGTTGCGACCGGTTCAAGGTTGGCAACTGGATCTGGCAGACTATTTTCGTCTTTAACTTCAGACTCGACGATAGACAGACTAAGTTGCGAAGTTGCGGAAACTGGACGAACCTTCTTTCCAACTTGGTCGGAACCGTTCTTTGAGGTTAGTATATTTTGTTTCGAGGCGGCTGATTTTGGCGTTCTCGATTGCTTTTCTTGTGGCGGCGAGAATCGCGCCAAATTGTTTTCACGCGTTTCCTGCGCTGCGTTAAGTTGGGTTGGCGAACTTAACTGACGGCAAGTCCAAACGACTCCGACCACAATTAGCGTCGCCCCTACAAATCCCGCGACGCATTGAAGCGCTGAACGTTTCATTGACAATCCTACGCGTTGATATGCTTCGTCGATTGCGTTTAAAACGCAATCGACGTCCCCGAACGGAAATTTTATCCTATGACCAGTTCTTCACGTTTGGAACGCGTGACAAAGGCTTGTCCGACTAACGAGGTGAAACAATCTATTCGTCTGCGTTCCAGCCAAAGCGACCAGTACTCGCGTTTTTTAACATTTTTCTTTTGTCGTGTGAAGGTCAATTCTCAAAATACATTGAGTCTCGTTTGGAATGCGGACGTTTCCGATGAAAAAAATAGCGGGGTCTTGCGACCCCGCGTCTATATCGCCAAATTCTAGAAGCGTTAGGTTACTTAATTGTCCTTTCGGTTGAGATTCGAGAAATGAGTTCAGGTTCGCCGTTGCGAACTTGTTTCCAATCGCTTGTCCATTTCCCTTCTTCAGCTGTTGTCTTGGCGCTATCTGCGAGTTTTCTCAGCCTTTCCTCAAGTTCCTCTTTATTTACAGGCTTCCATGCGAAGTCCGTTAGTTCGCCGTCGGTAGGCGCTCCTTCGGTTTCTTCGTCGTTGAGTTCGTTATTCGTTTGGGAATTAAGTCTTCGTATTTCGATTTCGTGTTTGGCGTTTTTGGGGTCCGTAACCCGTTTGCTTTTAGTCGACGTTGATTCTCCAACATCGAGGGGAGTTGGTTCGACGTCAACAGCGGCGGGGATGCCGACAGCGCTACGATTAGCGTCGCGCGCGCCTTCTCCACGCATCGTTATAACGCCTGTTATCGAGATTTTAAGCGTCTGCGGTTCACCGTCGTCAGTCGTTTTGTCGGTGACGATCTCGATTTCTCCTTCGATGACGCCTGTTTCATTGTCGGCTGCAAAAGAGATGGGCAATACGTGAACCGCTCTCTTGAGATTCGTTTTTTGCCCCGAGACGCGGGAATCGTCTGATCTGATCTCTAAAACCTTAAACGGCTCT
>CAMZHY010000546.1 GCA_947307005.1 uncultured Planctomycetaceae bacterium | reverse complement strand
GGAGAATCTCGCGGGCTTTGCGGACGTTCTCAAGCGCGACGGGACGTCGGATCGAAATAATCGTCTTGACCGTCTCGCCCTTTCTGCGGAGCATATCCGGAAGCTTCGAATCGTTCGGTTGGATTGTCTCGCCCCCGCGTTTAATCGCGACTCGCTGGTCTCGAATCAGCCTCGCGATTAACGCCGCGACGTCGATTTCGCGCCATCCGTAAGGGTTCTTCTGAAACGCGGTCTGAACGTCGGAGACCGTCGTCGACAAACCTTGACGGGACTGACGATCAAGATATTTTTCGACCTCGGCGATCGCTTCGCGGTTCGGATCGAGTCCGTCGAAATATTCGTCGTCGCCGCGCAGGATTTTAAAGAGGTCTTCGTCCGTCTTCGCGCCGTTTTTAAGAAGTCCATTAAGATCATAGACGCGCTCGGCGGCTAGTCTCAACGCTCCTTCAATCTTCTTCTCGGGGTCAGATTCCTTGATCTCGGAACGCGTCCCTTCGACATAAAACACTCCGTCGACGATCGCCTTCTTCAGCGCGACAATCGCTTCGCTTTGATAATCTCGCGCTTCCGACTGCCGCGCCTCAACAATTTTCCTCGTCGTCTCCGGCAGTTGCGGCATATTCTGCTTCTTCGCGTATTTGCGAATCTTCAGAGCTTTTTCGAGAAGTTCGAAATAGCGGCTTCCCCCTTCGTCGGCAAGCGAGACGAGAACGACGCCCCCCTGCGACAAGTCTCGCATCGAGACGGGGTCGTTCTTACGCTGATCGTTCGCCGCCGTTAGAAATCGGACCGTAAGCATAGCGCCGGGAGGGTTGGCGAACGTCTGATCGTCCGTCATTTGAACGAAGGAAAGGTCGTTGTTTCCAAAGCTAATCTTCTTTGAGGTGAAGACTTCGCCGTAAATCGCCTTCGCAACCTCTCCTACGACTTCGGAGACCGCGACCGGCGTGTTCTCAATATCCCTCTGAACGTCTTGTTCCTCGTCGGTCAAAAAACGATACGAGTCGCCGGAACGACCGACGTAGTTCTCTCTTACAAGCCGATCGAGCGACGCTTTAATTTCTTCGCGCTTATCGATCTTCTTCATCCGAACGTCGTCCGCCATAAGAATAGCAATGTTCTCGACGTCGGGCTTGAAGTCGTTCACATAGCGGATGAGATAGAGGAGTTTGAGGACGTCGAGGTCTTGCGGCTCGAGACCCTCGCGACGTTGGGCGGCGTTGTCGCAACGTTCGATCACGTTCCGAATCGAAGTGTCGAGAAAGTCGTGAACGGAATCGTAGAAGAGATAAAAGGGAGCTAGCGCGTTCTCGTCTTTCTCCTCGAGCTTCTGCGCCGCTTCTTGGAACGCCGAGAGCATTGAACGTTCGCCTCCGGAAAGATTTTTACCGACCGCTCCGTGTTTGCGAATCTCGGGGAAAATCTTCTGCATCAGAATGAACTGGTACGGAACAAAGGGGAACGATTCGACGAACTCCGTCGCGCTTCGATAGCCTTTCTTAATATCCTGAACCGAGTTGCTAAATGACAACAGGTTCCGCATGTCCGAAGCTTTCGCTTCGTAGACCTTTTCCAGCGCGCCCTTCGCGTCGTCCGTCTTCTCAAGGATTCGCTTCTGAATCACTTCGTTCGCCGACGCGGACGTTAGCGACAACTGCGTCTTAAAACGCGCCTGAATCCGCGAAAACTCGTCCTGACGCGCCTTAATCAACTCGTCGACCGCCTCTTGCCCCGTGCAGACGACCCAAACGCGACCGCGACATTTCGATCCAATCTCTTCGACCATCGTCTGCAAGTTCAACAGTAGTCCAACGTTCTCTCCGACGTACTGCCCGACTTCGTCGATCATAAAGAGTAGCCGATAGTCCTCCGGCTGAGAATCGACGTATTCGTTGATCTCCGCGACAAGCTGGTCGATCGAAATATCCTCGCTCCCGGAATCGTCGACCGATTTCCACGCCGTCTGCGCGGCCTGTTCGCTCATTCCGAGGGATTCGCGTAGCGTCGCGACAATGTCGTCGGGATAGAACGAGTATTTCTTGCGCGCGTTCACCCACGGACGACCGACTTTTTCCTCGAAGACGCGACTAAACTCTTCCGTTTTCCCCTTCTGCGCGAGAAATTGTTCGAGTCGAACGACCTTCAAGTTCTCCCCGTAATACCCGAGTTTTTTGTAGAACATTTTCGCAAAGACGCGCAGAATCGCCGTGTCTCCCTTATCGGCGGGTCCTTGCGCGTCGATATTGAAGAGAATCGCGTCCGTCTTGCCGCGCGTCGCCTTGTCGACGTTCATGAAACTTCCGGGATCGACGAACTTCTCGCGAAACCGTTCGACCGTCTCAATGCCCTGAACCTTTCTGTTTTCCAGCAAGTACGAAAGAATCTTCAAGAAATGCGACTTGCCGCTCCCAAAGAACCCTTTAATCCAAACGCCGACGTCGTCGACGGGTTCGTCGAACGATCGAGCGTAAGCGTCGAAAAAGGCTTCGAAGCATTTTTTGATCTCCTTCGTAACGACGTACTCGTCCAGTTCCTGCGCGACGACGTCGTCCTGTTCTTGATCGACCCTGACGACCCCGTTAATTGTACGGTTGACGTCTTTCTTGAACATCGATTGAATTTTCATCTCGTCGCGCCTTTCTTATAGCGCTTTGAACGCGCG
>CAMZHY010000545.1 GCA_947307005.1 uncultured Planctomycetaceae bacterium | reverse complement strand
GTCCTGTAAAGACGTCTAGTTTTACGACTCGCAACCTCGAACAATTAAAACCTCGTGAAATAAACGATGAATAAGAGTAACAGAAGGTCGTTTACCAAAAGAAGCTGGATTGCTTGGAGTATCCTTTAAGCAGCGTCGCAGAACCCCAAAATTCACCAGAGATTTGAGGGCACTTCTATTTTTGCGCGTTTGGGTTATACCTCAATCGAAGCGTCGAGCTTTTCAAGCGACGCTCGATTCGGCTTCAGGAGAATGACTCAATGGGCGCGACAGTCCGTCCTATGGAGATGACGTCCGCATTTATCGTCGGGTGGTTTTGTCCTCAGGGCGCCGTCCTTTCACAGACGATCCCGCAGTTTGTCCGCTTCATGCTCTTCATGACGTTTCTCGGGCTGAACGTCCATAAGATGAATCTGCGCCGCAGTCGTTTTGCGATTCTTGCGTTCAATGGCCGCCGCGCTCGATTCTTCGTGCGGTCGGCATGGAGACGGCGCAAAACGCGTCGGTTATCTTGGAGAACCTTGTCGCGCGCCGGACGCCCGTGTAAAATCAGGGCGTTCGTAAATGGAACGTCATATATAAGCGCGGCGCGCGAAAACTATCGCGCGCGTTTTCCCTTAGCGACGGCAATTAGCGATGAAACAACTAACGCAAAAACTCGCCGACGGACGTCCATGCGTCCAAGAAACGCCCGTTCCCGCGCTGGAATCGGGGCAAATTCTCGTTCAGAACCGGTATTCCGTCGTGAGTCCGGGGACGGAGGGCGCGACGGTGCGCTCGGCGCGTAAAAACCTTATCGGAAAGGCGATGGATCGTCCGAAAGACGTTCAAGCCGTTCTCGAACTTCTTCGCCGTCAGGGCGTCGCGCAAACATATCGAGCCGTGATGAAGAAGCTCGACGCGTATTCTCCGATGGGCTACACGTGCGCGGGCAAGGTCGTCGACGTCGCCGCCGACGTCGCGGGGTTCGCGGTCGGCGACCTCGTCGCGTGCGCGGGCGTCGGCTACGCGTCGCATGCGGAAGTCGTCGCGATCCCGGTCAATCTTTGCGTGAAACTTCAGCCCGACGCGAATCTCAAAGCGGCGGCGTACAATGCGCTCGGGGCGATCGCGCTCCAAGGCGTCCGACAGGCGGATTTGCGACTCGGGGAATCCTGCGCCGTTATCGGGCTTGGAATCGTCGGAACGCTGACGTGCCTTCTGCTTCAAGCGAGCGGAGTCGACACAATCGGGATCGACGTAAGCGACGCCGCCGTCGCCAAAGCCCGAACGCTCGGAATCGACGCGAAACTCCGCGACGCGCCCGCGCTTGAAGAAGAAATCGCCGCAATCACGCGCGGGCTCGGCGTCGACGCGACGATTATCGCCGCCGGTTCCTCGAGTCTCGACCCAGTGAATTTTGCGGGCAAAATCACGCGCCGGAAGGGTCGCGTCGTCATGCTCGGCGACTCCCCGACGGGCTTCGACCGCAATCCAGACTATTACCCGAAAGAGCTTGAACTGCGCCTTTCCTGCTCTTACGGTCCCGGCCGTTACGACCTCAATTACGAGGAAAAGGGACTTGATTACCCCGCCGCCTACGTTCGCTGGACCGAAAACCGCAATATGCAAGCGTTTCAGGATTTGGCATATTCCGGCAAGATCGACGTCGACGCGCTCACAACCCACGTCTTCCCCCTCGATGACGCGCCCAAAGCGTACGACATGATCCTCGGTCGCTCCGAATATTTCCTCGGCGTCCTCATCGAATACGACGCGAGTAAGAAAGTCGATCGCTCGCCGATAACCATACGCCGCCCGAACGTCGGCGGTTCGACGCCTAGATCGCGAATCGGCTACGCCTTCGTCGGCGCCGGAAGCTACGCGCAAGGCTCGCTACTGCCGAACCTGCCCCGCGACCCCGCGTTCGACCCCGTCGCCGTCTTGACCCGTTCCGGCGCCTCGGCGCGCCGCGTCGCCGAAAAATTCGGATTCAAACGCTGCGCCTCCAAGCCCGAGGACGTCTTCGACGATCCCGAGATCGACGTCGTTTTCGTCGCGACGCGCCACGACCTCCACGGTCAATACGTTCTCGAAGCGCTCCGGCGCGGGAAAAGCGTCTTCGTCGAAAAACCGCTCTGTCTTACGCTCGACGAGTTCGTCGCGATCCGTCGCGAATACGACAATCAAATCGCCAAAGGCGCAAGTCCGCGCCTCATGGTCGGATTCAACCGGCGTTTCGCGCCGACTGCGACGCGAATCAAGGAAAAACTCGCGGAGGACGTCCCCGTCGCGTCCCTCTTCCGCGTCAACGCGGGCGCGATTCCCGGAAACACGTGGATTCAGGATCCCGTAATCGGCGGAGGACGCGTTCTCGGAGAAGTTTGCCACTTCGTCGACTTCGCGACTTGGATCGCGGGCGCCGCGCCGAAAACGGTCTACGCCGTCGCCGCGCGCGATCCCAACGGGCTGAACGACACGCTTTCGATCCAACTCGGTCACAAAAACGGCTCGATTTCGACCGTTTGCTATTTCGCGAACGGCTCCAAAGCGCTCGCCAAAGAACGATTTGAAGTCTTCCAAGCGGGTCAGACGGGGATTCTCGACGATTTCAGAACGGCGCGCTTCGTCGGGAAGGACGGGAAAACGCTCAAAACGGGCGGCGTCCAAGACAAAGGTCAGAAAAGCATGCTTCGCGCGTTCTTCG
>CAMZHY010000544.1 GCA_947307005.1 uncultured Planctomycetaceae bacterium | reverse complement strand
ATGCGTTATCAAAACGACCTGAAGAAGGGAGCCTTCCAGGTTGTTATTAAATCAATAGTTTGATTGTCGACTACGAATGGGAGTTGTCGGCTGCAAATTGTAGAAGGCGAATCCATGCTTCTGGTGTTCCAGGAGAAGCTTTACCCCAACAGTAACTGTTTTTTGAATTATTACTCTGGGGTAACGATGCAGGAATTCCGGTCGCCCAAAGAGCCGCTAAAATTGCGACGGCTACCGCGTCAAACGAATCTTCGAGGAATCCTAACTCGGAAAGATTGTGAAAAGCGTTTGTTCCAAACAAATCCGAGAGACGAGAGAAAAGCAATCCGTTTTGTTTAGCGCCTCCTGTTAGCACAATGTCGTAGGGTTCTTTAAATAACGAAACGTTACGGTCGACGCTTTTTTTGATTTGTTCCGTAATCCAATAAGTAGAACCGCAAAGAGCGTCTAACGAAGAAAACTTTTGTGGAGCGGACTTAATTGAGTCGAAATAGAAAAGTTCGTTTAAAACGTCCGTTTGTGGGGAAGCATAGTATCTTGGCGGTAGTTTCTGGTTGTCGCGCGCTTGACGTTGAATTTGATCCCAAAACTCTAGGAGTTCGTTAGGGCGCTGTCCTTGTACTGATAAGCGTCCTCCAACGTCTATTAACGATTCTCCTTTTGTCGCTTGGAGCGTGAAAAGATTTAAGAGCGAACCGCATGGGATTACCTCTTGATAAAAAGAATCATTCCATGATTGACGCGTTTTGTTCGAAGGAATGTACGTCCAACGGGCCGTTTCGCCTAAATCTATTAAAAGTCGCGCGTTATCATGCTCTGAGAGTAAAATCCAGTAGGGAATCATCAGAAATGAACGTTCGCTTCCCAGAGAAGACAGATCGTGTGTGAAGAACGAAGAAATAATGTTCATTCCTGTTTGCGCGGCAAGCAATCCACCGTCGCTCATTGAATAGGAGTATTCTTCCGGTTGGGTTCCGTTGACGACGAGCCAAATCCCGGGATCGTTGACCGCGACAGCCACAATTTTATCGCGAGAGAGGTTGGAATCGTCGAGAAGTTCAATTATGGCCTCCTTTTGTACTGAGGTCGTCATGGTTCGAAGAAGCGAAAGCCTTGCGAGCGACGACGTTCCCCCCGTTTTTTTTCTGACTTTTGTTGGAGACGGCTGTTTTGGTAAGAACTGCCAGAGTTCAGCGCCCTCGTCTGACGAGCAACGTTTCTGGTAATCATCATCTTGTTCAAGTCTAACAAGTTCAAGAGTTTCCTCGTAGAAATCTACGAGTTCGTTTGGAAGATCGAAGGATACGCTCTTTTGAAGCGTCAACAACTCGCCTGGGCGAGGCCCCCCGCAGGCAATGAGCGCCGCTTCAAGTTTGCGAACAGAGGAAGAAATATGGAGACCGACAAAAAAACGATCAACGCGGTGGAGTCCGCCGTTACTTCTTGTAAATGAAAACATGTCTTGCTTCTTTTATCAATAGATTTATGTGTTTCTGCGTGATCATTCCTCAAAAATGCGCTATATCATGATAGTTTTATCAAACGACGAAGGAGGTTAACAAATCTTGAAAAGAGGAACAATAGAAATGAAAAAGAGGAAGACGCAAACTTTGCGCGACTTCCTCCTTGAAATTATTGCGGGTTGTTAGAGTCTTCAGTTTACACGTTGTCGTAAACGTTGACAATCGATTCGCTGGACTTGGTCTTTCTCGACTTCTTCCTGTTTGTTTCTTTGGAGTGCGGTTTGGAAGCAAGCATATTACGACCAGTTTCCTTACTGACGACGACTCCTTCGATAAATTTCTCAAAAATCTTAAGGTCGAGAGCAGTTGCTGAATGCTTCGCTTCTGGATGGAATTGAACGCCGAACGCAAACCAGTCTTCCATGCAAGACTCGATGGCCTCGATTACCGAATCGCCGCTACGCGCTTCGTCGTCGGACGAAGCCTTCATGTCGGCAAGTCCTGGACAACGAGCGGTCACGACAAAACCAGAAGCGACGTCGTCTATCGCCATGTGGTGACGACTGTTGACTCGAACGTCGTTGTCGCCGTATACGGAAGCAAGAAGAGAACCCTTTTCAACAATAAGTCGATGTCGGAGAGAATAGTCGGATTGGAGATCTCGATGAAGGAGAGCGCGAGGAAGATCCTCAGGGATATGGTAGAAAAGCGATCCGCCTTGGGAAACGTTGAGAAGTTGCAGTCCGACTCCAACTCCCATGACTGGAATCCGACGCTTGGCGATCTCTTTCATCAAAGCGCGGTCAAAATTTTCACGACGCGCCGACATCATACGCACGGAGCGGTGGATTTTATAGTGGTCGTTATTGGGGTTTAAATCAGGACCGCCGATGAAAAGAACGCCGTCAACCCTATCGATAAGCTTTGGAATTAGTTCAAGTTTGTCGACAGGAGGAAGGAGAAGGGGAATGCCGCCGGCGCTGACAATCGCGTCAACGTAGTCATGGGAGATATAGTCAAACTCCGACACTCCGTTGCAAGCAGGTTTGTTCTCGACGTTAATTCCGATGATAGGAGAAAAGGAAGGGTTGTTCATGCGACATGCACTCCAAAAGAAGCGCGCGTCCTAACCTACATAAAGGCGTTCAGTGAAAACGCACTTGGGAAAACAGCGAACTAAGCTCCCCCAAAATGACCCCGTCGTAAGTAACAACAGAGCCATGGGGCA
>CAMZHY010000543.1 GCA_947307005.1 uncultured Planctomycetaceae bacterium | reverse complement strand
GGAGCCTATTTAGACGCGCACTACCCTGTTCGCGCTGTTTTTGAGTATTCCTTAGACGGAAAAGACGAGACCGTCGATCTTCGTCCTGTTTTTGCGACTAAACTTACCGATCTTCTTCCAACTACGAGGAAAATGGATGTTTTGACTTTTGAAGATCGTTCATTTTTAATCCTAAATGGTTCTTCTGCTCAGCCTTACTCGGCATACTGGAAAAGAGATCACGGCGAGTTTAATCAATTGCCTGTTTCTTGGACTGGCTCTGAAAACGACTCTAAGGCTTCTCTCACTTTTTCCAAAATTACGCGAAGTGGAGTTCAACGTCCTGCATGGTCTATTCATCCTCCTTATGTTGGCGGTCCTGGCGTTATTGGAATGAGGTTTGCAATCCAACTCCCTAAGACTCAAAACATTTCATTACAGTTTTTCAGCGCGATGCGCGACGTTTTCCCTCCGGAACCTCCGACAGACGGGGTAGAGTTTCGCGTCTACGCTTCTCATCTTCTTACTCAAGGGGATGGTTCTATAAGTCAGGAAGCGCTGAACCGAGCTGTTCGAATGGAACCGCGTAAGGAAGAACTTCTTTACGCGTCTCAGTATTCTGAAACGGAATGGCAAGAAAACAACGTCGATCTTTCAAAATTTTCGGGACAGGTAATTTTACTGACGCTAGAGGCAGATCCAGGTAACAATCGCGACACGACATGCGACAGTAGCTTCTGGGGAGACGTCGTTTTGCTTGCTAGCGACACGCCGTTTTCGGAGAACGCCAGTGCAACGGATCGCGCAACCCTTCGTAAAGTCAATCTCGACGCGTTTTCCAACTTTGTGCTTTCGCCGCCATCCGACGTCCCTTCTTCAGGTTTGGAACTTGAAAATGGTTCGCGAGGTTTTGATCTGGATTATGGTCAATTTGCCGTTGTAACACTCGGGAAAAGCGGGGTTTTTGATGGTTGGATTACGATTGGGTCCAAGGAAAAATTCGTACAAATCGACGGAATCCGAACGCGTTATCAAGGGACGACGGTAGGATTCGATCGCTCTTACGAACCTCGTAAAGTTACGACTACCTTTACCGACGCTAACGAACTTGAGTTCCAAGCTCGTCGCTTTGCCGCGAACCATCGCGAAGAGATTATTGGCGACGTCCCGTTGGACGCCCGTCTCGACTGTTTTAGGGATAAATTGTCTGACGTCGAGCTAAATTCCGAAAACGAGATCTGTTGCTTTATTTCGAAGACGCTCGGAGGTCTGGCGTTTCGCCTTGTAGCTTCCCATAACTCGGATATTAATTCAGTGCAATTTGGTCCATTTTCTCAAAGGGCGCATCGTCTTTATTTTGGGCATGGCTACTGCATCGTAAACCCAACGAAACCCTTTGAAGAATCTGGAGACGGTTTTGGGTGCTCTACCAGTCACGTTGGCATGGATTTCGAAAATGGAGTTTCCCTCCTTCAGGCGACGACGCGACCTGTCCAGCGTTTTATTGTAAATCCAGATGAATCCGTCTACACGCTTACAACGACCTGCGACTCCCGTTTAACGTTGCGTTCAAGCGATCAAGGGGCGTTTGACTGTGCAATAAAATACGCTCCAGGTTTTGATAAGTCCCCTGCCCTTCTTGTACCTAAAAAAGCAGGAAGATTTGTTTTCGATTATTGGGGAGGACGTTACGCGGACGTCCTTTCTCGAATGAAAACTTTTGTCAGGTATGGTATGACCCGCTCTATGCTAATTCAGCACGTTTGGCAGCAATATGGCTACGACGTTCGTCTCCCTGATATTTGGCCGCCTAGTTCGCGACAAGGCTCGTTAGAAGAGCTTATTGAAACACAAGAATACCTCGACCAGCACGATATTCCTTTCGGGTTACACGACAATTATATCGATTTTTATCCAGACGCCGACGGATTTTCGTATGACGACATAATTTTTGAAGCGGACGGTCAGCCGCAAAAAGCGTGGTACAATCCTGGACCAGACGCCCAAAGCTATCGTTTTAATCCTACAAAGTTCATGCCTTACGCGCGGCGAAATCTTGACATTGTTCGTAAATATCTAATGCAGACCGCTTATTTTACCGACGTCTTTTCTTCAATTTCCATTATGGATTTTTATGATCGCGAAGGAGAGTTTCACACGCGAGCCGAAACGCTAGACGCATGGAATCAATATTTTGACCTTGTTCATGAGCGTTTTAATCAAAATGCAATTACCGTCAGCGAGTCAGGGAACGACGCTCTTATTGGACATCTTGATGGGGCTGACGCGATTTTGCGACGAATAACATCTGTTCAAGAAAGCTATTCCGACGTCATCCCGTGCGAGGACAGCGAATTTGTTCCTTGGTTCGACGCCGTTAATCATAAACGTTTCATTCTCCATGGAGTTGGATATAGCGATCGTTATCAAGGGGGCGAGTCTCGCGCGCTTCGTGGAATCGAGAGCGACGACTATATTTCTTCGGAGGCGTTAACTGGTCACGCCGCTATGGTTGATCTTGCGACGTCTATTGGAGGAACTGTCCGTAAATACTGGTTGCTTCAGAATTTGGCAGATTCGTTAGCGCTTGACGAGATTATTGGTTTTGAATTTGTGGACGATAATATTCATAGACAAAAAATTGTTTGGAAATCTGGCGTTACCGTCTACGTTAATCGTGGTTTCGACGACTGGTCGCTAGGTTTTAACCTTCCAAATAC
>CAMZHY010000542.1 GCA_947307005.1 uncultured Planctomycetaceae bacterium | reverse complement strand
CCTAGTTTTCCCGGCATGAAGGTTCGACCGTCGGAAACGACGGTCGGTTCTATCCGCTGAAAAGAAAGCGTTTTATCGGTCTATTTGTAAAGAGGGGTAAAACGACTCTTCAAATATCGTCTTTTCAGCGTGAGGGTTGAACGGTCGAAAGGTCGTTCGGTTCTATGATATTAGCCGGCGTAGCTTAAATGGCTATAGCGCTGATGAGATCCGGGTTCAAGTCCCGGCGCCGGCTTTCCGGTTCTGACGTTCGTCAGGTCTCCAGCCGGACGACCGCAGCGTTCGACTCGGTCGTTAAAACAACGCCGTCTTTTTTTTTCGAGTCGCACATCGAGAAAAGAGCGCCGGCGATAAGCGAACGCCGAAAGACGTTAAACCAAGCTCAGGGCTCGTCGCTCGAAAGGGCGGCGAGTTCTATCGCGCTCCGGCGTTCGTCGGAAAACAAGCGCGACGACCGTCTCGATTATTCGGTCGGAAAACTCGTTTTACTTACGAACGAGGGCGCGTCCTGGCTCTCGTCGAGCTCCGGCGCCGCGCGATAAAAATCGACGTGTTTATTCCTCCTGGAACGCGCGAGGAGCTCGATCGAGTTAATGCGTCTCGGTCGAGCTCCTTGTTTCCAGGAGAATATTCATGCATACTCTCGGCTCGCTCTTCGACGGCTCCGGCGGCTTTCCGCTCGCGGCGTCCCGCGCTGGAATAACGCCGATCTGGGCGTCGGAGATCGAACCTTATCCGATTGCCGTCACTCAGGCGCATTTTCCGTCTATGCGTCATTATGGCGACGTCTGCGAGATCGACGGAGGAAAGATCGAGCCGGTCGACGTGATAACGTTCGGCTCCCCCTGTCAAGACTTGAGCGTCTGTGGTCGTCGCGAAGGATTGAGCGGCTCGCGTTCGAACCTGTTTTTCGAGGCGATAAGAATCATTAAAGAAATGAGAGCGGCGACAAATGACGAGAATCCGCGATACGCAATTTGGGAAAACGTTCTGGGAAGTCTTACCTCAAACGGAGGAAACGACTTCTCTCAGGTCGTCAATCAGTTTCTGGAACTGGTCGACCTCGGTCCAGTGGCTCGACCTCCGTTCTGGAAAAGAGCCGGGATCGTCGTCGCTGATCGATTCTCTATGTCGTGGCGAGTTCTCGACGCTCAATTTTTCGGAGTCCCCCAACGTCGTCGTAGAATCTTCGTTGTCGTCGATTTTAGAGGACGATCCGCCCCCGTTCTGTTTATGGGGGGGGGGGGGGGGGAGCGCGATATCATATGAAACAATTGAAGAAGGAGCCACAGAGGATCCCGATGTGGATCCTCGAAGAGCTCAACGCGCTGATTGGTACAGTACCAACCATACGCACTTCGACAAACGATTAAATAAAAACGTTTTCGGGACGTTGTCAAAATGTGATCATCACACTCCGCCGACCGTGTATCAACGAGGAAAACGCCCTCGATATATAACACCGGGCGAAGCTGGAAGGCTTCAAGGCTTCCCACCGAACTGGGGCAAGATCGGAGCGATCAGCGAGGACGAGTTCGAGTTCTGGCGGGACGTCTGGAACGATTACGCGAGGATCTTCGAGAAACGACGGAAAAGCGACAAACAAGTCCGAAAATGGATGTCCGCGCCATACTCAAGGCAAGCGGAGTACGCGATGTGGGGGAATGGGGTCGCGCTGCCTTGCGTTCAGTTCATACTCGATCGAGTCGCGTCCGTTCTCAAAACGGGGAGCGTCGAAAACGGCGTTCTCAATTTCTAACCCTTAACTTTTCAGGTACAAAAAATGGCTTCTATTTTATCGACGATCCAGCGAGGACGAACATTCAAGCCTCCGCGCTTGGTTCTTTATGGAATGGAGGGAATCGGGAAGAGCTCGTTCGCGGCTCGGTTCCCGTCTGCGATCTTTATTCAGACAGAAGACGGGCTTGGTCAGATCGATTGCGCTCGTTTTCCGCTCGCGAAAACGACGAACGACGTCGTCAATCAGTTGACGGCGCTCGCGACGGAGACGAACGACTTCCAGACGGTCGTCGTCGACTCGCTCGACTGGCTCGAGCGGCTTATCTGGGACGACGTCTGCGAAGCTGCGAAGGTCGACTCGATCGAGAAAATCGGATACGCTCGCGGCTATGTTAACGCTTTAACGATCTGGAGGAAAATCCTCGATCTACTGACTCAACTCCACGAAAAGAACAAGATCGTCCTCCTACTAGCTCACGCGCTCGCGGAGGACTACAGCGACCCTGAGGTCGCGACGATGAAACGATTCACTCCGCGTCTGCATAAGACCGCGCGGAGCCTGATCGCGGAGTACGTCGATTGCGTCTTTCTTGCGACGCGCAAGTTCGGAGCCGCGAAGGGCGACCTCGACAATCCTCGAATCATAAGAACGGACGCGAGCCCCTATCAAGTCGCGAAGAGTCGGTACGCGATCCCGGCGGAGCTCCCGCTCGACGCGACGGTCGTTCTCTCTGCGATCAGGAACGCTCAACAACAGACGGTCGAGAAATGACGAACGAGAAGCTCTACAACCTCAACAACGACCTCAAGGAGAAAGGAACCGACCTCCCCTCGGTATTTCTCATGAGATATTTCTCTTGTTTGACGATCGACGAGATCGCGGAGAAGCTCATGTGCTCAACCGTTGAGGTCGAGAACAAGCTCCAGACAATCGAGCACGTCGTCTGGACGAAATTCCACCCGATCAATT
>CAMZHY010000541.1 GCA_947307005.1 uncultured Planctomycetaceae bacterium | reverse complement strand
CGACGCTTGGGCGAGTTCGCCGATCTCCGCGACGGAAACCGTTAAGACGAAGGACGCTTCGTTCCTGTCGACCGCCGAATACGAGTCGATGCGAGGGTTCTACAACGAATTGTCGCTTCCCGAATCCATGGCGGACGTCAATATCGTCGTCTTAGGAGATTGGACGGCGGAAGCGATGATCGAGGCGATCGACGAAGCGCAGTCGACTCCAGAGGACGACGTCATCCTTCTTGATCCCGAACAGTATTCCGACGAAGTCCTCGATCTTTCGTACGCGACGATTACCGTCGAGGTCGATTACGAGACAAGCGGCGCGATCTCGATCCTCTCGCGCGGAACAGACTCGGATCTACTGGATCGCGCGCGGCTCAAAGTCAACGAATGCGACCCAACGTTCGACTTCCTCTCCGGAGCGATACAACTCGGCGGGTTTGATTTCGTCAACGTCAATCCCGACGTCCCGCCTTACCAAGCGACTTCGACCACGGTGGAGTTGATCGATTCGACTTCGGTCGTCACGCAAAGCGTCGGCATGTATGATCCGGACGGGGGTTCCGTCGGCGATCCGTCGATGAATTATTCGCCGGGAGCGCCGCCCGTCGTATCCGCGCATCCGAGCGTGAACGATTACGCCTTGCTCTTCGTCGGCGGCGGCAACGCGCGATACAATTACGAACGGTACTACGTTGATTTGTGCCATTACTACTATAAACTCGTGGAAGAGTTCAAACTTGATCCGACCAAGATCTATATTCTTTACGCGAACGGCGACGTCCATAAGGAGACGAACAACCAGAACGTCGGATCCTACGAAAATCCAAAATATCGGAAATCGGATATGACCTTTGCGACTAAAGTTGGCACGCCGGTTCTTGCGGCGACCGGCGCCAACTTGACCAAGACGCTTGGCGATATCGCCGATCTCATGACGTCGGATTCGCACCTGCTCTTCTGGACGTTCGATCACGGAAGCGGAGCGCCGAGAGTGGACTTGCAGGGAAACGCCAACGCGGAAGCGCCGTCGAACTACAACGATTACCTTTGCGGTTGGGGCGACGACGAATTTATCAGCGGCGCGACGGTGCGCGACGCGCTCTTCCAGATTCAGCAAGGTTACGCGACCTGCGTCTTTACGCAATGTTTCTCAGGCGGAATCCTCGACGATATTTTCGATCCGGCGACCGGGACGATTTCGAGTCTTTATACAGGCTCCGCGCGTTTCGCAGGCGGCGCGGCGACGAACCACTACGAGTATTCTTGGACCGCCCTCAAACCGGTGAAGGACGTGTACGCCGGCTATTCGAGCGTGTTTCTAGAAGCAATGAGTCATTATTCGAAGGGCGCCAGCGCGTTTGTCTACGCGGAACGAAACGATCCGTGGTCCGTAAACAACCCCAAGAATGGCGGCAAAACGTACTCGTCGAACCAAGGCGCCTATACGAAAGAAAGAGAACACCCGTGGCACGCCGGCGGATCTTTCCCCATTTTTGCGGGGAACACCGTTTCGACTCGGCTTCCGTCGCCGACGAACGCGCGTGAAACGAGAACGCGAACGTCGATTACCGTCGAATGGAATAAAGTTGATAATGCAAGCGGATATCGAGTCGCTTGGAAAAATAAGAGCGATTCCGAGTTTACCTTCGTCAATCTCAGCGCGTCGAAGACCTCGTATAAAATTTCCGGACTCGATAACGGCGCGACGTACGTGTGGCAGGTTCAAGCGCTTGGCGACGGCGCCCAGTATACCGCTTCTCCCTATGCGACGGCGCGAACCGTCAGACCGCTTCAGCAACTCCCGACTCCGATCATTACCATTGGCGCCACCCAGACGTCGACGTCGATTACCGTTTCTTGGAAAGCCGTCGCGAACGCGAAAGGGTATGCCGTCTCCTATAAGCCCGTCGGCGAGACGGTTTGGTCGGATCCGGTTAACGTCGGAACGAAACTCAAATACACGATTCGCGGACTCGCGCCGAACACCCAGTACAGCGTGCGAATCAGAGCGATAGGCGACGGCGATAAGTACGGGGATTCCCCGTACGCGAACGGTCGCGGCAAGACGGACGTCCCGCCTACGCTCTCGACCCCCGCCAACCCGCGCGTAGCGGCGAAGACGGCGACGACGATCACGGCGGCATGGGACGCGGTTCCGAACGCGACCGGGTACCGCTTCATCTGGAAGAATCAGAGCGACGTCTCGTTTAGCGATCCCATTCTTCTTAGCGCGACTAAGACGTCGTACAAGATGACCGGCCTCGACGCGGATGCGACGTACGTCTGGAAAGTTCTCGCAATCGGCGACGGTTCCTCCTATCTGAACTCCGCGTACTGCGCGACGCAGCGCGACAAGCCGCAACAGACGCTCGCGACTCCGACCGCGACCGCCGTCGGCGGTTCGGCCTCGGCGGCGGTCGGTTGGGACGCGGTTCCGAACGCCGTTCGATACGCCGTGTCCTATAAGCTTGCGAACGAAACGACCTGGTCGAGCGACCGTAACGCCGGAACGAGTCTCAGCTATACGATAACCGGACTTGCGCAGAATACGCTCTATCACGTTCGCGTTAAGGCGATCGGCGACGGCGTCGATTACAAGACGTCCCCCTATTGCGCGACGATTCGCGTTAAAACGACCAATCCGGTTCAACTCGACGCGCCGACCAATCCTCGCGTGACGGCGACGACGGCGTCGACGATCACGGCGTCGTGGGACGC
>CAMZHY010000540.1 GCA_947307005.1 uncultured Planctomycetaceae bacterium | reverse complement strand
GATCGTCAACGCGCGCAGCGGAATATCCGGCGTTTTCGTTTCGTCGAATTTGACAAAGTCTTTCATCGTCGTGAGAAGAACGTCGGCGTTCGTTCTTTTGGCTTCGTCGGCAAGCGTCCGTAGATCGTTCGGAGAATAGACGCAGTGGTCGGGAAATTCGAGCGTGGCGACGGGGACGATTCCGACGTTCTCGAGCGTTTTTTTGAATCCGGCGGGGGCTCCGAGTCCGCAGAACGCGAGGACGCGCGATCCGTTGGAATCTCGTCGCCATTCTTCGAGACTTGTTTCTCGAATTTCAAAACGATCCGGTCGCGATTCCGAACGAACGCGTCGACATACGGAACGCGGTCGCTGCGCGAGTTCTCCCCAGAGGGCGTTAGGAGCGTAAGCGCGCGCTCGCGTTCGAATCTCGTCGCGCGTCGCTTCGTCGACGAGATCCGCGCGATTGAGAAGAAGAACGTCGGCTCTGGCGAGCGCCGACGGCGGTTCGCGAAGAAAGCCGGAAGGAGGGAGACGAAATCCGCCGAAAGGATTGAGCGCGTCGAGAAGGACGACGTCGAGATCGCGCGCGATTCGACGATGTTGAAAGGCGTCGTCGAGGATCAGCGCGTCCAGTTCGGGGCGGCTTTTAAGGAGCGCGCGAGCGACCTCGACGCGGTCGCGTCCGAGAAAGTAGGGAATCGACGGAAACCGGACGGAAAACTCGCGCGCTTCGTCGTTAAAGAGTCGATATTGCTCGAATTCGTCGACGGGAGCGCGTTCTTCGTCGAAACGCCGAGTTGGAGATTGCGACGCCTGTTCGCGCGATTTGTAACCGCGACTAATTAGCCCGGGACGGCGTCCCTGCGAAACGAGGAATTCTGTAAGCCACGCGACGAACGGACTTTTGCCGACTCCGCCCATCGTAATGTTTCCGACGGAAATCGTCGGACAAGGAACTTGTATCGATTTGCGGATTCTAAGGTCGTATAGACCGTGATGAAGTCGCGCGAGAAGAGAGTAGGGGATTGAGAACGCCAACCCCGACGTTCTAAAGACGGCGGCAAGAGGCGAACGGTCGGTTGAGTCGACAAATCCGCGTAACCTAGCGGAGACGGAACGCTTCATGAAAAGAAACCCTAATCGGACGAATCTCAAAGACGACGAACGATCGCGCTCGACGGCGCCGGACGTCAGTATAAGAGATTTTACCCCTTTTACAAGACGACGGCGTTTCGCTTCTTGTCAAAAGCGATAGGATAGGGTAGAATAGAAAGAGTGGTTCTCTCGAATCGCGCGAAGCTCTCATAAGCGTTTCGCAACGCGGAGTTATTTTGTTTTATAGCTCGCAAGAGGTTGATTATAATGTTGGAGTCCCTGACTTTATCGAATCTAGCGTCCTTGGTCGGAACGCCTTGTTTTGGGGTCGCCGCGTGGATGAAGGCGGCGTCTCAGGCGGACTTAGTCGCGCTGGGCGTTGTTTTAGCGTTTATCGTCCTTGTCTTCGTCTTGAGGTTTGTTCTGCCTCGGTGCGGCGCGATCGCTTGGGTTACCGCGAAGGAAACGCTCCAGCAGCCGTTGTTCCTTATTTTAACGCTCGTCGGTCTTTTCGGGCTTTTTATCTTCCCGTTCCTGCCGTATCATACGATGGGCGAGGACGTCAAAATCGTCGTTTCTCAGGGATTGACGCTCGTTAAGTTAGCTTGCGTCTTCCTCGCGATTTGGACGGCGAGTATTTCGATCGCGGAAGAGATCGAGGGCAAGACGGCGCTAACGATCTTGGCGAAGCCCGTCGGACGTCAGACGTTTGTCTTCGGCAAATATCTTGGCGTGATGATTGCGGTGACGGCGCTCTTCCTCATTCTCGGGATTTTCTTCCTGAACACGCTCGCGTATAAGCTCGTCTACGACGCGCGCGAGTCTGCGAAAGAGATTCCGACGGCGGTCGAATGTTTCGCGTATGTTAAGGGGATTGTTCCGGGCTTGGTTCTATCCTTCTTCGAGACGATCGTGTTGACGGCGATTTCAATCGCGATTTCGACGCGTCTTTCGTTGCTGCCCAACCTGACGATCTGCCTTACGATCTACCTTTTGGGGCACGTCGTCCCGATGGTCGTCGCGTCGAACGCCGTGGCGGAGATGCCGATTATCGGCTTCTTTGCCAATTTGATATGCGCGTTTATTCCAATTCTTGACCATTTCAACATGGAGACGGCGGTCGCAATGAACCGCTCGATCGGTTGGGGATACGTCGGGATTGCCGGAGTTTATTCGGCGCTCTTTGCGTTTGTCGCGATGTTGCTCTCTTTGGCGCTCTTTGAAGACCGCGACCTCGCCTAGTCGTTCGCGACTCTCCGCCGTTAGCGCTTTGGCGTCAAGAACGGGGCCCTTACGGGCTCCGTTTTGTTATTAAGACCGTTCTGCCGAACGTTCTTTCCCGGTTTTTTACACGAGCGAAGAAGTCGATTGAGAACTAAGCGCCGACGTTGGGAGAAGAGATCGTCTTGAGAATAATTGATTTTTTTGGGCGTAAGCCCTTTACAAAAGGGCCGCGCCTGCTAATATATGTGCGTCTGGCCCCTTGGGGGCGGCGATGGCTGAATAGCTCAGTCGGTTAGAGCGACGGCTTCATAAGCCGTAGGTCACAGGTTCAAGTCCAGTTTCAGCCACTCGATTCATTAAAGCAAAAGCAGGCGATTTCGTCTGTTTTTGCTTTTTTTGTGTCTGCATGAAATT
>CAMZHY010000539.1 GCA_947307005.1 uncultured Planctomycetaceae bacterium | reverse complement strand
GCAACGGACTGTCGAGGTAAATCGTGCCGCCCGCAAGGCTCGGATCGAACGTAATCGGCGAGAAATACACCACGCCGTAGACGGACGAGCTGTTCATCGCGTTTTCTGCGTTGTAAGAACTGTTGTCGACGCTTCCGCAGCTTGCTCCGGATACGTTGTCGCTCGCGTACGTGATCGCTTCGCGCAACGAAATCAGTCCGTCGGTAGAATCGACGATATCGTCTAGCGTCGTGACGATCGTCGAGGCGGCTTCCGTCCCGATCTGATAGGCGCCAAGCGTGATAAACGACGCGGAGCTTAGACGGTTGCCGTCGAGGTCGCGCGAATTCGGATAGACGTAATCCGTCGTTCCGGCGTTCTTCGCGGGACTCGACGTCGCGGAAACGCGGAAGTTGCCGCCCGTCGCGTTGATGAAGAGCGGATTGATCGCGTTGTCGACTCCGTAGCCAATCTGAGATACTTCGGAACGCGCGCTAACCGCGTCGGCGTCAGCTTCCGTTCCCGCGCTTCCGACGATCGTGTAGCGGACGTTGTAATCGCCGTTGAAGAGGACGTCGCGGTTAGGCTGCCCTTTCCTCGCGGCGCGGTTCGTCGCGAGAATCGAGTTGTAGAGGTTCACGGTGGAACCCGCGACAGAGTAGACCCCGCCGCCATTCTCCGCGACGCTTGACGCGACCGTCGTGTTATACAGGTTCAACTCGCCGGTCGATCCCATATAGATCGCGCCGCCGCAGTCGACCGCCTCGCACTCGTAGATCAGGCAGTTGGAAAGCGTGACGTCGCCGGACGTTATATTCAAGCCGCCGCCGTTCGTCCCCACGCCGTTGTTGATAATCAGATTGGAGAGAACGACTTCGCCGTCGGTCGAAATCGCGAGTCCGCAACCCGACTGATCGCAGTTAATCGTCAACCCGTTGGCGTTGAACTTGAGGGGCGAATTCACCGCCAGCGAACCTTGTTCGCCGTCGAGAATAACCTCGTAATCGCTCGCCGACGCAACGGTAATGTCTTGATAGCCGCGCTCGTGAAGAACGTCCGCCATGTGCAACGCTTCGCGCAGCGACGTCACGCCGTCCGTCGGGTCGACGACGTCTGCTTTCGTCGTCACGGTGAGCGTGACGCTCAGTCCGTTGACGCTGGTAATCGGAATGTCTTTCGCAACTTGGTTCTCAAACGCGCCCATATCCACGGTCGTATAGTAAATACGCCTGTTCCCGAGGATATCGAACGAATCGAACGTACCGTTGATCGTTCCCTGATTGAAATACGTGTTGTCGCCCGCGTTCGTCGCGATCGATTCGTTTGTCAGCGTGAAGTCGCCGTTGTCGAGATCGTTGAAAAGCGACGCGACGACGCCGGAAAGATCCTCCGTTTCCGATCCGATAAACGAGACGTTGCCGGCCGCCATCGTCGCGACCGAATCAGATCGACCGATAACCGTGTGAAGAACCGTAACGTCTGCGATTGTCGTGTAAGTATACTTTGCCGTGTACGTAAAGGTAACGTCAAACACTCCGTCGGAGTCTTCGCCCTGTCGTCGAGAGAAGTCGGCGTTGTAGCCCGAAATCTCGACGGACGCGTCCAAGATGGGATAGGAGACCTCGACGCCGTTGACCATCTTTGTGTACGTCGTCTTGTATTGAACGTCGTTCTGCAACTGCTGGAGAACCTCCTGCGCGTACTGCAACTGAACTTCCTGACTGAGCGTATAGCTGCCGTACCATCCGCCAATCGAACGCGAGACGATCACAGGTATAAACGACGTCGATTCTTCTTTGTAAACGTACTCGGCGCCAGCCTTGATCTGAAGCGTGTCGCCCTCCGAGAAGGAGACGACGGGACCCGTCGTCGAACCTCGGTGGAGCGCGTTGCGCGCGTAGTAGAGTTCGATCGTCTCGCCCGTTTGAGCGTTGGTCCACTGAGCGACGTCGCCATACGACATATTCAGGCTGTACCCGATTCCGCCGACGTACCATCCGTCGCCGCCGTAGGTCAGCGTTCTGACCGTGGGAACGGTCACGGTCATCCCATCCGTAAGCGTCGCCGCGACCGGATAGGTCGTTCCGTAATAGTAGTAGAAGGTTCCGTCTTCGTAAGTCAGCTCGCTGCCGTAGTATTCGACGACGAGACCGTTATACGGGACAAGCGACCGCGTTCCGTACTGATTTACGGTGTTGACGGTCGAGGCGCGCTCATAGACCGTGTCTGTCGTTTCCGTCGAGGATCCTTTGTAGACGTCCTGCGCGTCGGAGCCGTCAACTAGCTTGTTGGCAACGACAATCGCGTTCCAGAAGTTGACGACGCCTCGCTCGCTGTAGATCGCCGCGCCGGTCGTCGCGTTATCCGAAAGTCCGACGTTGCTCGCGACAGTGACGTTCACGAGATTGACCGTCGCCGTGTCGCTCGATTCGTTGACGTAGATTGCCGAACCGCTCTGCGCGGCGGAGTCGGTAATCAGCGTGTTGTAGAGCGAGATGGAACCGGCGCGAACGTAGACGGCGCCGCCTTGCGCGACGGTCAGACTCTGTCCTTGGTTCCTGCGTTCGGTGTAGCGGTTCGTAATCGTCAGACCGTTGATTACAAGGTCGCCCGAATTGACGTAGATCACGCTTTGGTCGACGGCGTCGTCTGCGGTCGTCAGCGTAATCCCAACGACGTCGTTAGCGAGACCGTCGATCGTAACGCTCTTGGAGACGTCGAGTTCGCTATTGAGGTAAA
>CAMZHY010000538.1 GCA_947307005.1 uncultured Planctomycetaceae bacterium | reverse complement strand
GTGAGAATGGATATGCGCGGGAGAATTTGCGTCTTCGTGAGGACGATCGCGACGACCTTGAATTTCGGACATTGGCGAACTCCTTTCCTTAGCAAGTGGGAGGAAACGTCAAACCGCGCGTGAACGCGCAATTCTAACGTGTTGAAAGGAACGGGTTATGATTTAACGCCTATTAAATCAGTAGGAATTTTAGCGCCAGTTTGAGTTTCGTCTAGAGCTGATTTATTTGTTCTGCGATTTTTTTACGCGCTCCTAGGAGGGGAGAAAGAAAAGACCCCAGCGTCGGAAGCGGGAAGCGGAGGACGCCGGGGTCTTAGGTAGCCGCGCTCAGGGGGGAGGAAACGAGCAAGAAGCCCGGGAGAGAGAAACACCGCGGCCAAGACGGCGGGTTCGGGCTCGCCGTCATACGAGTCTTTCGTTCCCTAAGCTTTGGAACAGCGCTAGGAGGAACGATGAGCGCTTGATTTTGATACAAGTTGTATCACTCACGCGCACAGAAGTTAGTATAATCGATTTGCAAGAAAAGGCAATAAAAAACGGCTAATTCTTGGAAAAATTTCTAAAAAATTCCTTTTTACCTAAAAAATTCTGTATCATTTTAATGCATATAATAAAGACGTCGCGTCAATCGGCGTGGATTGGCGTCCTTCTGTGAAGTCGCCGAGCGCTTGACGCGTCGTTCGTCGTTTTCGACGAACGACGGATTGAGTCGCGCCCTTTGATATTTCGCGGATATCTTGGGAAAGACGTCGCGAAAACGCGGTTGAAACCGCAACGACGACGCGCCGACCAGAAGAATGAAACATGTTGTCAAAGTTAGTTAGGTCTAACAATATTTGCCGGATTTTCACGGAAAGTTTATTTTTCACTCAATTCCGCCTCTTGCTCTTTGACGTTTATGCCATATATTATTGCCGATTTTGCAAAAAATCTGTGGATGTAGCAAGAAAAGTTAGTCAAGACTAATACTTAGGCTTTCTTTTCGACCCTTTTGACAAACGTTGACCATTCTGGAAAAGGACGAAGGATCATGTACGATTCAGTCGCCGTCGTCGGCGCGACCGGCGCCGTGGGAACGCTCATTGTTCGGATGTTGCAGGAGCGGAAGTTTCCCTATAAGAAGATGAAATTCCTCGCGTCGAAGCGGAGCGTCGGGAAGGTTATCCCTTTCAACGGCGGAGAAATTACGGTTGAAGAGCTTTGTCCCGACGCGTTTAACGACGTCGACCTCGTGATCGCGAGCACGCCCGATTCCGTCGCGCGCGATTTCGTGCCGGAGGCGCGCAAGCGCGTCAAGGTTATCGTCGACGAAAGCGGATACTGGCGAATGTATCCCGACGTGCCCCTCGTCATTCCCGAGGTCAACGCGAAGGATATCCTCAAGCACAAAGGACTGATCTCGAGTCCGAACTGCTCGACGACGCAGATGGTCGTCGCGCTCAAGCCGCTCCACGACTTCGCGCGCGTTCGCCGCGTCGTCGTCAGTACGTATCAAGCGACGAGCGGCGCCGGACTGGCGGGAAATCGCGATCTGGTAACGAGTTCTAAAGCGTGGCTAGACGCGGGGAACGAATACGTCGACTGCCCCTGCGAGACGTTCCCATATCCGATCGGGTTCAACTGCATCCCGCAGATCGGAAGCGAGAAGGAGCGCGGCTACACGTCGGAAGAACTCAAACTTATGCATGAAACGCGCAAAATCCTCGGCGATTCTTCGATTCAAGTCTGTCCGACCGCAGTTCGCGTGCCCGTCGCGAACTGCCACTCGGAGAGCGTCGTCGTCGAGACGGAGCGCAAGATTACGGTTGAAAAGGCGCGCGAACTCTTCGCCGCCGCGCCGGGCGTCGTTCTCATGGACGACCTTGCGAACAAATCGTATCCGACGCCCTTCCACTGCCACGACAAGGACGAAGTTTTCGTCGGTCGCGTGCGCGAAGACATGAGCGCCTCGAATTCCCTCGCGTTCTGGTGCGTCGGCGACAACCTTCGCAAAGGCGCCGCGACGAACGCCGTTCAGATCGCCGAATGGATCCAACAGAATATGTGATCGCCGTAAAACGACATTGCGGATCGTAATCAAAAACGCGTTCAGACGAAAGTTCTGGACGCGTTTTTGTTCATATGCCGCGACTCTTGGAACGACGTTCAGAATTCTTTAGAGACTTAAAGCCTTTTTAGAGGCTCCCTATCGCTCTTCGCATTTCGCGCCTTTCTCCAGCGCCTCCGGGGTCATGTTGTAAATCGCGTCGACGATATAATTTCGGTAGGTTGCGTTTCCATCCCCTTCAGCGAGTCTGTCGCGCGCTATTTCGCATGCGTAACCCATGGCTGAAACTGCGGCGGCCGTCGCTTCCAAAGGGCGATCGACATTGGCGGCGACGAAAGCCGCCGTCATCGCGGAAAGTTGACAGCCCGTTCCGGTTACGGAGGACGCCATGGGACTTCCGTTGCGGATGCAGCATGCCTTTTTACTATCGGCGACGACGTCGATTGCGCCGGTAATGGCGACGACGGCTCCTGTTTTCTCCGCAAACGCTTTTGCAAAAGAAATCGCGTCGTCAAGATTATCTTCCGGTACATTGTCCGCAACGTCGGCGTCGACGCCTTTTGTCGCGCCGCCGCCCAGTACAACGATCACGTCGCCCGTCGGATTCTCGGGCAGCGGATACGCCGTTTCAAGATTACGCATCAGCATCGCCGAAAGATACGGCGTCGAGATTGCGTAAAAAAGC
>CAMZHY010000537.1 GCA_947307005.1 uncultured Planctomycetaceae bacterium | reverse complement strand
AATTCCCCGACGTTCTGCCGATCAAACACGAGCCGAACGCTAAACGTTTCGGCAATTTCATCGGCGACGACGAATTTTCCAACCCCGACGCGCTTGTCGACGTTCTCACAATGGGCCCGTGGCAGTGGAATCACAATCCCGACGGCGATCATTGGTCGCTCAAAGCGCGGGAAGGATGGTTCAGAATCGAGACGGGACGCGTCGATTCCCAGCTCATGCAAACGCGCAACATGCTCACGCAGCGCACGTACGGCCCAACATGCTGCGGAACGACGGCGCTCGATCCTCGCGGACTTAAAGAGGGCGACGTCGCCGGTCTCATGCTTTTACAGCGTCGTTTCGGCTACGTCGGCGTCACGCGGCGCGACGGCAAACTTTACGTCGTGCAAGCTCAGCCTGACGATAAGACGGGCGCGACCGTCGAAAACGCGCTGATTCCTCTCGAAGGCGAGCCGGAATCGATTCAGTTCCGGGCAAAGTGCGATTTCCGCAATTTCCGCGATCTCGCTGAGTTTTCATGGTCTCGCGACGGCGAAAACTGGGAAACGATCGGCGAAAAGCTCCACATGATCTACACGATTCCGCAGTTCATCGGCTATCGATTCGCCCTGTTCTGCAACGCCTCGAAAGAAGCCGGAGGAATCGCCGATTTTGACTTCTTCCACGTCGGAGATTGACGCCCGACGACGCTCCGATAATTGCCAATTTCACCCTATCGAGGTTTGTCATGAGAAAAATCGTCAACGCCATAGCGCTCGTCGCCGTCATGCTTGTCGCCGCGCAGAACGACACGGTCTTTGCGGCGCGTCAGGCGCTTCCATCTCGCGTGAAAGTCGAAGCTTTTCCCGGCTCGGACGTCGAACTGCTCCCCTCGCCTTTCCTCGACGCGCAGAATAAAAACTCAGAATATCTCCTTTCTGTCGAGCCCGACAGGCTTCTCGCACGGATTCGACAGAACGCTGGACTAGAACCGAAGGCAAATCGTTACGAAGGTTGGGAAGGTCAATAGATCGCGGTTCATTCCCTCGTTCACTATCTCTCGGCGGTTTCGAAAACCTACGACGCGACGGGCGACGAACGCTTTAAAGAGCGCGCGATCTATATCGTGAAGGAACTCGACGAATGTCAACGACATTCGGGCGTCGGCATGTTTGCGGGAGACGAGCGTTACGCGACCGTTTTCGACGAGATTCGTCGCGGCGACGTCCGGTCGCAAGGATTCGACCTCAACGGCCTCTGGGTGCCATGGTATACGTTGCAAAAGATATTTGCGGGACTTCTCGACGCCTATCGCTACTGCGACGACGAACTCGCGCTGACAGTCGCCAAACGTCTCGGCGACTGGGGAATCGACGTCACGAAAGACCTCACGCTTGAGCAGTTCCAGACGATGCTCCGTTGCGAATACGGCGGAACAAACGACGCATATTACACGCTTTACGCGTTTACGGGCGACGAGAAATATCTGCGTCAGGGGGATCGTTTCTACGATTTCGCCGTTCTCAAACCGCTCAACGAAGGACGCGACGAGCTTGAAGGGCGTCACGCGAACACGCAAATTCCGAAGATTATCGGCCTCGCGCACCGTCATGAAGTCGCCGACGACGCGAACGGCGTCGCCGCGTTTAAACTCGCCGACTTCTTCTGGGATCGCGTCGTTCATCATCATTCGTACGCGATCGGCGGACATTCCTCCGGCGAGCATTTTGGTCGTCCCGACGTTCTCAGCGTTCGTCTCACGAATTCAACTTGCGAAACGTGCAATACGTACAACATGCTCAAACTCACGAAATCGCTCTACGAACAAACAGGCGACCCGAGTTATCTGAGCTTTTTTGAACGCGCGCTATACAACCACATCCTCGCGTCGATCAACGCCGACCCCGGCGCGCCGAACTCACTCTATTGCTACTTCGTCCCGTTGCAACAGGGCGCGTTTAAAACGTGGTCAGACCGAGAGAACACGTGGACGTGCTGTCATGGCACGGGGATGGAGAACCACGCGCAGTACAACGGGGAAATTTTCTACCGAGGCAAAGAGGGCGACAAGGACGTTCTTTACGTCAATCTCTTGATTCCGTCTAAGTTGACGTGGGACGAAAAAGACGCGACAATCACGATATCCAACGACGCCGTCAAAGTTGAAACGAAAAAGGACGCCGAGTTTGTCGTCAAAATTCGCCGTCCAAACAACTGCGTGGGCGGAGGCGATCAGGAATTTTACTGGGTCGTCGGCGAGAAATGGAACGCGGGCGCGGTTGAAAAACCTCTTCCGTTCGTTCCGCAGTGGAAAATTGAACCGACTCCGGACAATCCCGACGTCGCGGCGTTCTTCTGGGGTCCGTATCTTTACGCGGGCGTCGTCGGCGCCCCGAAGGATCGCGTCGTAGCCGCCGCTGAAGAAGGCGGCGAAGGAATTGCCGTTCTTCCGGTCGTCGTCGCGGAGAATCGCGCGCCGGAAGAACTCGTTACCGTCGACGAAGGAGGGGCCGTTTCGCTTCGAACCTCCGTGGGGCAAACTCCGCTCGTTCCCTTCTACGCCGCGAAACAACGATATTGCGCGTATTTCAACTTCTTCACGCCCGACGCATGGACGCGCCAGAAAGAGGAATACGCCCAAAGACGCGAACGGCAGTTTAAGCTTGCCGAAACCACCGTCGACTTCTTCCAGCCGGGCGAAATGCAACCGGAACGCGACCATAACTTCCAAGGGCAAGGTTCCAACGCGGCACCGAT
>CAMZHY010000536.1 GCA_947307005.1 uncultured Planctomycetaceae bacterium | reverse complement strand
GAGAGCGCCATAACGCACTCGACGTTATTCTCGTCATAGAACTCTTTGAACGATAACAACAGCTTTTGCAACGCTTCTTCTTCAAAATCGCAGTTGTCGACTTTAAAGTAACGCCTTTCGCGCGTTTTTTTATTCTGTAGATATATGTCGGCGATCGAACGATATTTGCGAGTTTCCTCGTTGTAGTAAATCCGAACGAGACAAGGAGAATCTCTGCCAATTTCGTTACATTCGAAACGGTAGAGCTTAACGCATTGTTCAATCGTAACGTTATGACCTTGAATCTGCATACGTTTTCCCCTCTGACCTTGGATTTGTCGACGGCAAGCGATTTATTGAAACGTCGCCAAACGCAATTCTATCAACGTCAAAAGGGAACGCAACAGTTGGCGCCAGACGCGACTAAGATATTGGGACGGCGCGATTCGCCGACCGCGACGTCGGCGGAATCGGCGGAGTCGAATTGTCGCGCTCTGCTGAAAGAGCGACGAAACGCGGGCATGGGCGCCTGATTATGATCAATTCCGCATCGAAGAAATCCACTCGATCAAGAGCCAAACGATTATTCCCGCCGCCCCGAGAACCGTTAGGAGCGTTAGCGCCGCAGTGAGCGAAAACGAACCGGCGACAAACCAAAAATACAACGGCTCTCTTAACGGCAAATAGAATTTGCCGACGTGAATAATGAAGACGGCGACGATCACGACCGCGCAGAAGACGGATAAACGAATAAACCAACGAGCCGTCCGGCGCTGGTCGTCGGAAAAATTGTCCCAGTTGCAATAAAAACGAATCCAGAAAATCGCAAAGACGGCGACGAGCGACGCGAGCGGATAATACCAAAACGGCCAATGACGCAAATCGAGAACGCGAACGATTTCGCCAAGCGTTTTCGACGGTAGAAAACAACCGGCGACGAATAAAACGATCCCCGCGATTAGGAGCCAAGCGTCGTCGGAAAGGGACGCCCGCGCGTTTTCGATCTGTTCGTCGGACTCAAGCGCCGATCGGGAAAGTTGTTCGTTCATCGTAAAATCCCCTCTAACGGCGTCGCGCCGGCGCAGCGCCTCCGGGTTCGCGCCGTCGCGCGCAATTTGACGCCCCGCATCCCGTTGGTCGGTTTGCGAACACGCGACTTCTTTAGCTCTAACGGGTTAGTCGTCGCCGCCAACGAGCGGCAACTTTGAGTTTTCGCCTGTTCGCGCTTAGGCGCTATCACGCGCTATGAGGCGAATATTGCGGTCCAGCGCGCTTGCGCTGGCGTTATTCCGATTTGCCTTACGATCGACGTCGTTGAATGATTCGCGTCGCGCCAAAGCCGATTAAAACTAGTCCCGCTATCAGGAGAACGTAACGAGCAAAGGCTATGGCGCCGTCGCCAAAGTTCGGTTCGGAAAGACCGTAATACGAAAGCTTAAAACGCGAAGAACCGTAATTTGTTCCGATGCGAAGATCGAAAGCGTACGTCTCCTTATAGTCGCCTCCGTCGAAGGGGATTGTCAAATGATATTCGGAAATCAACGGGACGCCGTCGACAATTTTGTAGTCGTTTTCAATCTCGCGCGGACCGTGGATCGTATCGATTTTGGCTTCCTTGATTAGCAAATAATCCGTCGTCAATAAGAGACTGCCGGATTTTACCGTAATTTTGGGGTACTTTATGATAAATTCGTCATTTTCGTCAATTTCCAGCGCGGAAAGGTCCGGCTGATCAAATGAAAAATTAACCTGATAGTAATCAGCTCCGTCTCTGTTTACCTTTTCCGCGCTTTCGATAGTAAATTCAGGAAGTCTCAGCAACGTTGGGACGTAGTCTGAAATTCCTAACGAATATCCTTTGAAGATATGTTGGCATAGCTCATAATCAGGAATTCTGCCCTGCTCCTCTCCCGTTGGGAAAGAGTAGTCTTTGATATTGGTTATCGTACCGGGAGACGTCTTTTCCACCGAGTCGACGGTCCAGTCTTGACTATCGGCTTTACGACTGATATTGAAATGGTATCTATCTGCGAAAGATTCAACACGGCTGATATTCTCTTTAGTATCTTCGGTTTCTTCAAGACCCCATTTTTTCTCTCGAATAACGTGAATGTCGTATTGAGGTCCAAGTTCGCCGTTGGAAGTTCGAATTTGAACGTCGCCCTCCACGCCTTTTCGCAACGCCTTTAAATAATTTCCCCACAATTGAGTCGCGTTCTCCGTAATGTATTGTTTGACGTCGGAATCGTCCTGCGCGTAAAGAAAAGAGAAGTTGCCCGCAAGACATATCGTTAAGACGACGGTTAATAATCTTGACATAACGCGGGTCCTCCTTCGCGATTCTCTTGTCGTTCTATTAGGTTTGCGGTCGGCGAGTGATTTTGGGCGTCGCCGACCGCCGCAATTGTATCGACGTTAAAACCGGAATGCAATAGATAGATAGATAGATAGATAGATAGATAGATAGATAGATAAAAGTCCTTTCAGGAAGCAAGGTTGCAAGGACCGGAGAAGCATGCGGTTTATGAGCGCGGCTTCGGCGGAATCTGGCGGCGTCAAATTATCTCGCCCTGTTGAAAGGGCGACGAAACGCGAGTATAATCAAGGACGGTTCGGTCGGCGGTTTCGTTGGTTTAACGCGCCGCGACCGGACGCCGCGCAGCCTTTGGTTCGCCGCGCGCGAGTCGTCGTGTTCCTTTTGCGAGTCTGATAATCTCATGTCGCGTGTTAGTATGAGTTTACGTGTTTTGGCGTCGTGTTGCGCG
>CAMZHY010000535.1 GCA_947307005.1 uncultured Planctomycetaceae bacterium | reverse complement strand
CTCTGTCGTCTGATAATTGGGGCCCAAACGTCGCGACGGCGGAAACGACCGCAAAGGTCTATCCCGCGTCCTCGGTAATACACTGGTTTCGAAGGACGTTCCCAGAACAGCACCGAGGCTGTCCAGAGATCGCCGCTGCGCTCAATCTGTTCGCGCTGTTGCGTCGCTATACGATCGCCGTAGTCGCCGCTGCGGAAACAGCCGCCGACATTGCCGCCTTCCTTACGGTGGAACCGGACACGGGCTCCTACGATCGTATCGTTCCAGCGGCAATGGAAGGTCTCGACATTCGCCGCAACCAGATTATGACGTTGCCAGAGGGAACGAACATACAACAGCTTCGGGCTGAACAACCGACGACGACGTACGGCGACTTCAAGCGTGAACTACTCGGCGAGATTGGGCGCTCGTTGCAGATTCCCGTCAACCTCATCTGTGGTAATAGCAGCGGGTACAACTACGCGAGCGGTCGACTCGATCATCAGGAATTCCAAAAAGCAATCAGGCTCCAACAGGCGCAGGCGTCGATCACGGTTATGACGCCGATCTTTCGCGCGTGGTTCAAAGAGTGGAGTCTGTCGCACTATCCCGCCATGCGCGACCTTGAGCTGTCGATCCAATGGTATTGGGACGGGTTCGAGCACGTCGACCCCGTGAAGGAAGCGAACGCGCAGGCGATACGCCTTGCCAACGGTATGACCAACTTGCAAATAGAGCTCGGCAAGCAAGGTCGAGACTGGGAAGACGCGCTCGACCAGTACTACAAGGAACGCGCGCGCTCCAAAGAGCTCGCTGATCAGTACGGCGTCAAGGACTTATTCGAGAACAAGACTACGACCGTCAAGGACGAGGAATAAATGGCAACGCTCTATATCACAGCGACTACGGGAACGGGAACGGGCACGCTTCGAGACTGCGTAACCGAGGCTGCCGAGGGCGATATTATTCAACCCGATCCAACGTTATTCCCAGCCGGTACGCTGTGTACGTGTTCCACGGGCACGGCGATCGCGTTCAATAAGTCGCTGACCATCAGGGGAGCGCAGACTAGAATCCAGCTTGTCGGCGGGGGCCACTCCATCAACGCGACGTCTTCGACCGCTGCTGGTAAGCGCGTAGTCTTCGAGGACGTCGATTTCATTAAAGGTTCACGTTCAAGCGTCGCTCCGTTGTACGTCCAGTACTTACAGTACGTAGACTTCATTCGCTGTCGGTTCATGGGCAGTAGCGGTTACTATGGCGGCGCGCTCTACGTCTATAACGCGGCCTCAAACGAGGTAACGCTAAAAGACTGCGCGTTCTACGGCAACAGAGCGACCTACGCAAACAGCGCGTCGCGCGGCGCGATCTATTTTTCAGGCGGTACGACTGGCGCGGCTGGCCGCGCTAAGATGATCAACTGCACTTTCGGAGGAAACTATACCGCCTACAATACCTCCACAACGAACAACTGGAACGGGACGTGCAGCGAGGAAACGAACGTAGTAACCGACACGACAGGGTGGACTACCCCGCCAACGATCAGCTATACCACGTGGACGAACACCGCCTACGAGTCTATGAACCCACGACCGAGCGCGACGGCGAGCTGGAAGTCAGGAGCGACCGCGACCGACTCGACGTACGACGTTGACGGTAATCCTCGCAAGTCTAACGGAGCGCTAGGCGCGTACGAATATTACGACCTCTACTGGATCGGAAAGAACGCAAGCGGTACGGCGATCACAACGGGCACGTACAGCTCAGCGTCCGGTTGGGCGACTTCTTCCACCGCTACGACGTCCGGCTCCACTCTTCCCACGTCGGTCGACTCGGTACTTATTACGACGTCCGCAACGATTACAGGCTCCTACTCCGGTACGGTCGGCGTTGGCGTCGACGTGAGCGCGACGCTCGACGTCGGCGGTACCGTTCTAGTCGGTAAGAACGCGACAGTCTCGCTAGTCGTCTCAGGCGGGCTAGTTCTAGAGAACACAACGATTACCGCTCCGGCGATTACGATCTCGCCGTGGTCGTATTTGAAACTTGTCAACACAACTTTCAATTGCGGATCGCTAACAATCTACGGAGCGTTCCTGAGCGACTCCGACGTTACCGTCGACGAATTGAACGCCTACGACGGTAGTTACATTAAGCTTGGCTCCGGCGTTAAGCTGATCGCGAATGTGGACGCGACTTTCGGCGAGAGCTACTTTGAAGGCTCGGAGTCGTACGTCTTCGTACCGAGCGACACAAGCTACGGCGGCGCGCTATTCGACGACGTTCGGCCAGGCTGGCACGGCGCTGGCGTTACCTCGGCGTCATTCTCGAACGGTACCTTTACCTGGACGGGAACCGACCTTGACGAGCCGATCACAATTGAGATCGCAAGAGGAACGGAGACGACCACCTACGATCGATCCGCGACAGGCGGTTCGAAAGTTATTAACGCATACTATCAGTTCGGGGACGTCGACGCCACGATTAAAGCGATCGACGGACTCAATGAAGCAACGGCAACTGCGCCGACGACGGCGCCTTCCTCAGTACTCGACCTTGATTGAAACGAAGATCGCCACAAGAGAACAGAGAGAGAATAGAACGACTCGTACGACGTGTCATCAACGGCGAGTCGCTAGAATCTCTTGGCCTTAACCGCAACGATCGGTATCGAGTCGTTCTACGCCTTCGAGAGTTACGACCGGACTTGCTACCGAGTCATCGAAGGAAAGAGCGACGCGATAGGATATTGCGTTATTTGTGGAAG
>CAMZHY010000534.1 GCA_947307005.1 uncultured Planctomycetaceae bacterium | reverse complement strand
AAAACGCGCGAAACCGCAAAGACGGAAACGACGATAACCGTCGCATGGGACGCCGTCGCCAACGCGAGCGGGTATAAACTCGCTTGGAGGAATAAGAACGATTCCGATTTTACCTACGTTTCGCTCGGCGCGTCGACGACCTCGTATAAGCTGACCGGTCTCGACAATACCGCCACCTACTACTGGCAAGTTCTCGCCGTCGGCGACGGCGTCAACTATATCGATTCCGCCTACGCGATGTGGCGGTCCGTCAAACCTCGTCAGAAACTCGCCAGTCCGCCCCTTTCCTCCAGCGTCGAAGGGACGTCGATCGCCCTCTCTTGGAACGCAGTTTCGAACGCTTCGGGATATAGCGTTTCCTACAAGCTCGCGAGCGCGTCGAGTTGGTCGAGCGACGTCAGCGTCGGAACAAAGCGTAGCTACACAATTTCGGGACTCGAACTGAACACCAAGTACAACGTTCGCGTCAAAGCGATCGGCGACGGCGTTAATTACGCGAACTCCGATTACGCAACGCTAACCGTTACGACGCCCCCGAGTCTTAATCCGGAAATTCCTTCGACGGTCGTCTCAACGAACCTAGACGTCGTCGACGCTTACGACAATTTGATCTCGCTCCGCGAAGCGATCGATTACGCCGAGTCCGGCGATACGATTACTTTCTCCAGTTCTCTCAAAGGAAAAACGATCGCGCTCGATTCGACTCTCGGCAAGCTTAAGGTGAATAAGTCGTTGACGATTAATGCGTCAAATCTCAGCAACGCAACGACGTCCGAGCCGGGGTTAACGATCAGCGGTCAGGGGGTGACGAGAATAATGGACATTTCTGGAAATAACGCCGAAATCGAAATCGATGGAATAACGTTCTCAAACGGTTACTCTAGCGGAGTCGGCGGCGCCATCTACCAGTCTGCTAGGAAATTATCGCTCAACAATTGCGTAATCTGCGACAGCTCCGCAATAGACACAAGCGGCGGCGGATTGTATTCATCTGGTGGCATTACAACGCTAACCAATTGCACCGTAACGAGTAATACCGCCAGCCAAAATGGCGGCGGTGTTTGCTGTAGTTACGGCTGTAATATGACGCTCGTCAATTGTATTGTGGCAAACAACGCCACCTCTGAAAATCTCGACAAGGGCGGCGGTATTTACGTCAGTCTCAGCGGCAATCTCACTGCGACAAACTGTCTCGTCACTGGAAATAGTTGCGGATACTGGGGCGGCGGTTTATATCTCACCAATGGAACCGCAACGCTCAATAACTGTACGTTTACCGATAATACGGCGAATAAAGATAGCGGAGGCTACGGCGGCGGTATTTGCGTCGGACTCAATGGCGTTCTTACCGCGACAAACTGTCTCGTCGCTGGAAACAACTGCGCCAATGGTTCTGGCGGCGGTTTGTATCTCAACTCCGGAAAAACCGCAACCCTCATTAACTGCACGATTACCGAAAATACTGCAAAGTGGGGCGGCGGCGTTGATTTGAACGACGACGACACCGTCCTCAATACATACAATACGATTATCGCAGGCAATAGCTCGTCGATTTCGTATTCGAACGACGACGTCCATTTTTCCAATAATTACGCTGTCGCGAACGCGTACAACACGCTGTCGAGCTACACAAGTTGGACAGACGGCGCGAACAACCTAACCTATAACTCGTCGAAACCTCTCTTCACGAACGCGTCGTCGGGCGACTATACGCTCGCGATAAACTCCCAGGCGCTCAACAAAGGGAGCAATCAGTACGTGTCGACGAGCGTTGACTTGGCGGGGAAGACTCGAATCGTCGGCGGAACGGTCGACCTTGGCGCGTATGAACGCCAAACGACGTCCTCCGCGCTCCTCGACGACGCCGATGAACTCTTCGACGAACTCGCAGAGGAAGATTTCGACCTTTTGGCCGAAAATTTCGTCGCGTAACGTCGGCTGCAGTCAGACGTTGAATTGACGAAAGCCCCCTCGCGTCGCTTTAACGCGCGAGGGGGCTTTTATATCCGCGCTACGGAGCGACGTTAATCAGCGTCCGCCTCGATTCCCTACGCGCTCTCGTCGGTCGGATTGCGGAAACGCAACACACGATTATTCGGACAAAGCGTCGGCGCCAACGAGCGCGAACCTAGAGTTTTCGCCAGTTCGCCCTCAAGCGTCATTCCGCCCCATGAGGCGAACACAGAGACGCAACGTCCGCGTGGCGCCGTATGAAGAAACGCGGGAGTCGGCAGACAAGCGCGGCGGCGTTTTGGCGGAACGCTTTGTCGAGCGCGGGGTCGGGGGCGAAGGAGAGTTCAAGACGCTCGCCGCTCGGGCTGCGGTCGCGGACGCGAGTCGCGTCGGGGCGGACGGGCGCCGGAGCGTCTGGAATCGCGAGTAGAAAATCGTCGGGCTCGCGCCATGTTCGGTGCGAGTCGAACGCGTCGAACGCGCGATCGTAATCGAGGCGCAGCGCGACGGTTCGCCCGCCCTTCTCGTCGCGCTCGACGGGCGGAATGCGCAACGTTAGCTCGCCGACGCGATATTCGCGCGTTTTGTCTTCGTCCTCGCAAAGCGGAATGGAAATCGGAACGGGATCAACCCCGACAAGCGCGTCGAAGGCGAGCGTCGGCGGAGACGCGTCGTCGGCAAACGTCGACGCGGACGCGTGTTCCAGCGACGTCGCGTCGGCGGCAGGCGTCGGCGCGGGCGCGGCTTTCGGCATAATCGTCTCGTCGGCAGAGGACGACGAGACGTCGTGTTCG
>CAMZHY010000533.1 GCA_947307005.1 uncultured Planctomycetaceae bacterium | reverse complement strand
AAGGGCGGTCGGTCTGCGGATCGACCGCCTTTGCTTTTTCAAAGCGGCGGAGGAAATGGATAAATTAGGAGAAGCGACTTGTCTTTATCCTAACGCGTAAACGGCGTGAATCAGAAAATCAGCGCTGAAAAAAGACTGCGGCGTCTCCTCGCTCATAGCGCATTCGCCGTTTCGTCAACATGAAAATCATTCCTTGTCTAAGACGTTTCTAGACCCCGCCCGACTCGTTCGTCGTAAGGTTGTCGCCGACGCTGGTCGATTTCAATTCTCCCCAAATTTCGATCTTTTTTGATTTTTCTTAATAATCTCCCGGAACCTTGGAAACAAATCGGGGTTAAACGAGTCAAGTGGGATTAGGCGTCGATTGGCCTACGGTTTCGGCGCGTCCTTCGTTTGGTCTATTATGATCGTCTTTGGTTGCGAGTCGGTTTTATCGGTTCGACGCGCGCCGAAGGGTTTGCTATATTTTATGAGGAGATTTAACATGAGAAACAACGTCAAACTGACGGGGTCGAACGCCTCTAAAGGCTTCACCCTTGTCGAACTTCTCGTTGTAATCGCCATCATCGGCATCTTGATTGGTCTTCTGCTTCCCGCCGTTCAGGCTGCTCGCGAAGCGGCGCGACGAATGCAGTGCACCAACAACATGAAACAGTTCGTTTTGGCGCTTCACAACCACCACGACGTCAACGACTACCTCCCGTCGCAAGGCGCGTGGGGCGCGGGCGTTAAGACGTCCCGTTTCGGCGTCCATTATCAGCTTCTGCCCTACATCGAACAGTCCGCGCTAAAGACGGCGATCGACGGAACCGCCGGACTCACCCAGCCGTGGCTTCCTTCCCAGGACACCACGAGCGACGGCGCGTGGGGAATCCGCACCACGAAGGTCGACACGTTCCTCTGCCCGTCCGATTCGCATCATGGCGCGCTCGTGCTCCTCGGCGGCGCCCATAACCACAGCGGTCGTCCGACGAACATCGCCTACTGCATGGCCGACTGCGTCGCCCGTCTCGACAACACGAACAACAGCCCGTACAACACGGAAGGCGACGGCAACGGCGGAACAAGGCGTATCGCCAACACGAGCAACACCGATCGTACGGGCGACTGCACGCACCGCTCTCTCTTCTTCTTCTTCGAGCGCAAGAATATGAGTTTCGTCACCGACGGAACGAGCAACACGATCGTCGCTTCCGAAGCGTGCGCCGGCGAATACTACCACGACAAGATTCGCGGTTCGATCTGCTACTACGCCGGATTCGACGACGGAACGTGGCACGCCGTCCCGTCCCTCTGCATGAACACGAAGAGCGCGACGAATCCGAACGGCTACGACGCCCAGTATCCGATCGTCCAGCACCCGCGCATGGGCAACTGGCTCGACCGTCTCCCGCTCCTCGGCGCCTTCACGACCGTCATGCCGCCGAACGCTCCTTCCTGCCTGAAGTACAATCAGGAGCAGGGTCAGGTTGAACTCCTTTCCGCGACGAGCTATCACAGCGGCGGCGTCAACTGCGGCATGATGGACGGATCCGTCCGTTTCGTCTCCGATACGATCGACACCAACGGTCTTCCTTCGATCCCGACCGGTAAATACAACACCGGCGCCAGCCCGATCGGCGTTTGGGGCGCTCTCGGCACCCCGAACGGCGGCGAGACGACCAGCCTCTGATCCGCGGCGACGCGCCGGCGTTGCATCCGGGTTCGCGCTGCCGCGCGCTTGGTTCGGTTCTCGCTCCCGTTGGTCGCTTTCCGAACACACGGCGCTTGGTTTAACGCAAGCGACCTGCGTTAGGTCGCTGGTCCCCGGTTGCGCTGGCGCTGGAAAATACGGTTATGAGCGGTAGTTCATAATAAAAGCGCTTTCGGCGCGGCGAGACGAGCGACGTTGAGCCGCGCCTTTTCAATAAATCGATAAACAACCCAGACTCGTCTGGCAACGACGGCGCGAGCGCCGCGCTCCCGAGTCTGACGAAAGGTAGAACCATGAAAAGAATCTGCGCCGTCGCGCTCTGCGCGCTCCTCGCAATATCAAGTTTCGGTTGCAAAGACAAATCGCGTCCCGCCGACCTGCCGGAAGACATGTCCCCGTGCGAGATCACGATTACTCAGGAAGGAAAGCCCCTTGCCGGCGCGACCGTCGATCTCCAGTATACGACGAACGTCAAATACAACACGAGCGGCGTGACCGACGAAAACGGCGTCGCGATGATGAAGACCTACGGCTACGCCGGCGCCCAGCAGGGAACGGCGAAAGTTCGCGTCGACAAGCTCGTGACCGAAGGCGCGTCGGAAGCGGAAGAATACGGCGAAGCGGGCAATCTCGGGCAAGACTTCCACCTCGTCGACGCCAAATACCGTTCCTTCGACACGACCGACCTTGAAATCACGATCGGCAAAGAAAACTCGAAAGAATCCTTCGACGTCGGCGCCGCCGTTCACGAAAAGTGACGACGAAGGCGACTCGAACTCGAACGCTTAACAAGGGCGGTCGGTCTGCGGATCGACCGCCTTTGCTTTTGCCGATGTTGCAAGCAACGAATCGCGGAAACAAAACGCCGCCCCAAAAACAACTTGCCCCTCAACCGCCTCTGCGCTATAATCCGTGAGTAACAAAAGGAGTAACAAAAGGAGTAACAAAAGGAGTAACAAAAGGAGTATCAAAAGGAGTATCAAAAAGGAGTATCAAAAGGGGCGTCAAAAAGAGTAAGTTAAGGAGTAAGTTTAAGAAAGAACGCAATGGCTTTAC
>CAMZHY010000532.1 GCA_947307005.1 uncultured Planctomycetaceae bacterium | reverse complement strand
ACGCCAATGCTTTCGACGCCCGCGACCGCGCCGCTGTTCGTTACCGAGTCCGCCGCGAGAGTCGATCCCACGCCGGTTCCCGTGATCGTCGCGCCCGCCGCGTTCTCGACGGCGCCCGCGACGCCAATGCTTTCGACGCCCGCGACGGCGCCGCTGTTCGTTATCGAGTCCGCCGTGAGGACCGATCCCGGACCCGTTCCCGTGATAGAACCGCCCTGCGCGTTTTCGACGGCGCCCGCGACGGCAATGTTTTCAAGACCCGAGACGGCGCCGCTGTTCGTAACAGAGTCCGCCTTGAAGGTCGACCCCGCGCCGGTTCCCGCGATGGTTCCGCTCGCCGCGTTTTCAACGGCGCCCGCGACCTTTGCCGTCTCGACGCCCGAGATTTCGCCGCTGTTCGCGATCGAGTCCGCCTTGAGAATCGATCCTTCCTCCGTCCCCGCGAGCTTCGCGCCTTCCGCGTTCTCGACGGCGCCCGCTTCTAAATATTCATAATCGCTGATTTCGCCCTGGTTCGTAAGATTCCCTTGCTCGACGAAATGCGACCCTGCGCCCGTCCCGACGATCGAGCCTTTATTCGTCAGGTCGTTGGCGACGTCAAGGCGTTCAAAATTCTCCACGTTACCCGCCATCGCGCCGTCGGGACCTCCGAGCGTTTCCGTCTTGAACCTTGACCCGGCGCCGGTTCCCAGAATTTCGGCGTCCGCCGCGACTTCCGTCGTTCCTCCGACGACGAGCGTTTCGACGCTGTCGATCGACGAGAATCCGCCGAGATCGCCGCCGATCTTATAGACGGAGCCTTCCCCCGTTCCGAAGAGTTTGTCGAGCGTCGCGTTGCCGCCGACGACGAGCTTGTCGATATTCTGGACGTCCCCCGAAACGTTGAGGTCGCCTCCGATCGAAGCGGTCGCGTCGACGCCCGCGCCGTCGACGCTCGTCGCGGTCAGCGATTTGGCGACGCTAAGGGAGCCAAAATTTGAAATATCGCCGACGGTCGACTCGTCGAGGAACGTGAACGTCGAGCCGACGCCCGCGCCGCTGATCGCGCCGCTCGTGCCGCTCTGCTCCCTGACGACGAGCGTTCCGACGTTGCTAACCGACGTCGAGCCGACGAAACGTCCGACGTTCGCCGAACTGCCCGCGCCCCCCATGTCGATATCGACGTCCCAAACGTAGCCGTTGACGTCGAGCGAATGGAGTCCGGAAACGGATCCGTTCGTCATGTCGCCCGCTTTCAGGGACGAGTTCGGCGACGTTCCGATAATCTTGCCGTTTTCTCCCAGATCGACGAGGGAGTCCACGATCGCCGATCCTTCAAGTTGGATTTCGCCGTCGTTTTTGATCTGCGCCGCGCTGAGCGGTCCGCCGAAATACGCTCTTCCAGTGTCGTGAACGACAAGCGGGTCGACCGTCTCGACCGCGCCCAACGCCGTGAAACTGCCGGTGATCTCGATATTGCGCGCCGACACGTCGCCGACGGAAGTCCAAGAGCCGCCGTCGATTCTGAGTTTTCTCGTGATTTCGACAGGACCTTGAACGATCGTCGCTCCTTTTGACGTGAACGCGCCCGCCGTTAAGGAGCCCTTCGTCAAGAAAGAACTGTCCGCCTCCGTGTCGATCACGTCGACGTCGACGGAACCCGCGCTGGCGAAGTTGCCCGTAATGGTCATCGTTTCGCCGCTCGTTTGGCATAGAACCGAAAGGGAGCCGGAGTTCTCGAGATCGCCAAATTTCAAATCGTCGACGATAATATCGCCGAGGTTTGACATCGACTTGACGTTGATCGCCTCGACGTCGAGCATTTCGGCCCCGTTCGTGTTTACGAGACTATTAGCCTCAATCGGACCGATATAGGCTAACTTGCCGTCGTTTTGCATGGAGCCTTCGACTTTGATCGCGCCGACGTAGACGGCGGTTCCTTCGTTGGTGAAGTTCTTGTCAAATTTCGCCGTTTCGACGTTGTAGACTTCGCCCGTGCTCGTAATGACAAAATCCTGCGCCGACTTTAGCGATTGAATCGTGTCAAGAGCGCCGTCGTCGAGCTTGACCTCTCCTTCGCCTCCCGTCGTCGTGAGCGTCATCGTCTCGATGTTTTGATAGGTTCCGCCGAGCGTTCCGTAACCGTTGACCGTAAGCGATCCGCTGTAATCGACCGCGTTGACGGTTTTCATCGTGTAACTGTTGAAGAGAGCGAGGTTTTCACTCGCGATCGCAAGGTCAAAGGCCGCCATGTCGGTTTTCCGCCTCGTCTCGAGCTCCACGCCGCATCCGATGACCCGGAGCAGGTCCAGAATGATGTCGCTCTTGAAGATCCGGTCGTAGGAGGCCTTCATGCAGTTCAGGGTCTTGCCCCGGACCGGGATGATGGCCTGAAAATCCGCGTCCCGGGCCAGCTTGCAGGAGGTCATGGCGGAGTCGCCCTCCACGATGTAGACCTCTCTGAGATTCGGATCCTTCGAGCGGCAGGCGACGAATTTCTCCACCCGGTGCGCCACGTCCATGCCGGAGGAGAGCTTCTTTTTCAGATCGAGCCGCGTGTTTTCCGCCTGCTCCCGGGACCTCTTGTTCACAAGGACCTGATTGCAGAAGAAGAGAAATATGACGGATTCTATGCTGTTGCGACGAACCTTGATTTGGGAAAAGACGCTTCTGAACAACGTGCGAATGTCGAAAAAGTCCTCTCCATCAGTGCCCAGCGCTATAAAATAGAAGACTGTTTCCGGCTTTTAAAGACAAATTTCTCCTCAAGAC
>CAMZHY010000531.1 GCA_947307005.1 uncultured Planctomycetaceae bacterium | reverse complement strand
ATCACTTCGAGCAGAGTTCGACGATGAGCTGCGGATTGACCGGCAACGAAACGTCGTCGAAGACAGGATTACGCAAGACGGTTCCGCTCGGAACGTCTCCTTCGTTGCGAACGAGGAAGTCCGGAACCTTGCGCGCGCCGAGATTCTCAAGCGCGAAATCAACGATAGCGCGAGGACCGGGGCGCTTCGACTTTTCGCCTTCGCGCTTATAGACCTTAAGGGAAACCGTGTCGCCCGGACGCGTTTGATAACTGGCGACGTCAAGCCGACGGCCGTTCACGCAGATGTGTCCGTGGGAGATGAGTTGACGCGCCTGAGCGCGAGACGTCGCAAAACCAAGACGATAGACGACGTTGTCAAGACGACGCTCAAGATAGGACATGAGAACCTGTCCCGTATTTCCCTTCGCGCGCTCGGCGGCTTCGTAATAACGGCGGAACTGCGCTTCCAAAACGCCGTAGTAAGTCTTAACCTTCTGCTTTTCGCGAAGCTGTTCGCCATATTCCGTCATCTTGCCGCGCTTGAAACCGTGCATTCCGGGAGGAAGGGGTTTCTTATTCGAGCCGACCTTCTCAAAGGGGCAACTCTGGGAATCGCAACGCGTTCCCTTCAGGAAGAGCTTAGCGCCCTCGCGACGGCATCTCTTGCAGACGGGACCTAATGTTCGAGCCATTTATTTTGCTCCAGATTATTGTTTCGGTATGTTGTTGACGAGTAACGAGATCGACTCCCTTCTCACTTGACGGCGACGCAAAACGCGCGTCGACGCCAAAAGGAACGACGACCTCAGCCAAGGCGTTGAGCCGGTGAAGCGTCGTCAGACGCGACGACGTTTCGGAGGACGGCATCCGTTGTGCGGCAACGGCGTGACGTCTTCGATCGACTTGATCGTCAGACCCGCTTGGGAAATGCCCGTGATCGCCATTTCGCGACCGCTGCCGGGTCCCTTGACGCGAACGTCAACTTCCTTCATACCGAATTTCTTCGCCTTATCCGCAGCCTGCTGCGCCGCCATCTGACCCGCAAACGGCGTGCTCTTACGACTGCCCTTGAATCCGCTCGTGCCGGCCGTAGCCCAGCAAAGCGTGTCGCCCTTCATGTCGGTAATCGTCACATTCGTGTTGTTGAAACTAACCTTGATGTGGACGACGCCGCTCGCGACGTTTCTCTTGACCTTGCGTTTCTTAGAAACCTTTGCCACTGTATTGTCTCCAGATTCTTTCGCGTCGCGCGCTCGACGCGCGAATCGCGAAAATGATAATGTTCTGATCCCAAAAAATCGACCGGCGAATAGACGACGCTATGTCGTCGCCATAAAAACGCCGCCAACTCCGATCCCCGAAGGGAACGAAGATCATCGATCCTTGACGCCTTTCTTTCCGGCGACGGTCTTTTTCGGACCCTTACGGGTGCGCGCGTTCGTTTTCGTACGCTGACCGCGAACGGGGAGACCCTTACGGTGACGAATGCCGCGATAGCATCCAATTTCGCGAAGACGGGCAATGTTCTGGTTAACCTGACGGCGAAGCTGACCTTCGACGACGTAGTCGTTGTCGAGCAAATTGGCCAGTCTCGCAATTTCGTCCTCTTTGAGATCCTTAGCGCGCGCGGTCGGATCGACGCCGGCCTTGCGGCAAAGCTCGCTCGCGATCTGGGGACCGACGCCGTAAAGGTACGTCAGCGAGACCGCGGTCGGACGATTGTTCGGAATATCAACGCCCAAAAGACGAGGCATTTAACTTCTCCTAATACAACTGAAACACACGAGCGCTCAGGAGCGCGCTCGAACTCATCGCGGTCGCGTAGACGTTTAAAACATTACCCGATCGTCGTCTTCCGCCTACAAACGCCGCGCCACAAAAGGGATCAGCCTTGACGCTGCTTGTGTCGTGGATTGACGCAAATAACGTAGACGCGTCCCTTACGCTTGACGACTTTGCAGTTTTCGCAAATTCGTTTAACACTGGCTTGAACCTTCATCTGGCTCTCTCCTTAACAAAAACACGACCGACGAAACGCAACCGATACGAAACGTTCCGCTACTGGTCGAATTGTATTGATTCTATCTACGACCCTTTTTTGTTCAAGGGGTCGATTTTAAATTTCATAAAAATATTCCCTTTTTTACTATTTTACTCACTGTGGGAATAATTCTCATTCGAAACTCGCTACGATCCCCTTCAGAAAAACCGTAATCATTCAATTTCCCAGAGGATGGTCACCGTGTCGGAAATTTCAATATCGCCCGGCTCGATATTTAAGTCGTAGCTCTTTGAGTCGACGTCTGCCTCTGCGTAGCACACGTTCTCCACAGGTCGAGTCTCAAGTTTAATCTGTCCCCACGAGTAATCGATACTCAAAACGTCCTTGAGCGCGACGCCGGCGGCCTGCGTCATTACCAAGGCCTTCTTCTTCGAGTCGGCGACGGCGGCGGCTAACAACTCGTTCCTTACAATTTCCGGAGTCCTGATGAAGAAACCGATATTGAACTCTGGCTCCACATGGCTATTCCCGAGAGCATACAGTATCTTTCCAAGACGATCGTTGTCTGATTCAAATTCAACCTTCATCCTATGTTCAAATTTGTAGCCAACGATGCGGGTTTGATAATCGCCGCCCAGTTTCCTAGTCTTGTATGTCTCGTACTTCGCGTCCACGTCAAACGATATGGTTTTCAAATCAGATCGCTCAAAGCCAAAACCTGTTAAGAGTTCTCTCAGGCGTTCCGTATCCTGCGAGGATTGGCGAAGAGT
>CAMZHY010000530.1 GCA_947307005.1 uncultured Planctomycetaceae bacterium | reverse complement strand
ATGAAAAAACGCGCCGGCGGCAATCGTCGTCGTTCCTTCTGGGACGACGTAGTTTTCGCCCAATTTCCCTGCCGGATATTTAATCAACGTCTTGCCGTCTTTGGTGAAAAGAACGCCGTCAATCGAGCAATAACGCTCGTTATCGGGAGAAACGTCGATCGATGCGAGCGAAGAACAACCGTCGAACGCGCCGCCCCCTATCGTCGATACATGTCCCGGAATGTAAATCGACTTCAACGAGCGGCAATAGCGAAACGCTTCGGCGCCGATTTCCCTCAAGCCCTCTGGAAAGAGGAGCGTCTCCAACAAACGACAGAAGCGAAACGCCCCGGCTTCGATTCTTGTAAGGCTTGCTGGAAGATCGACCGTTGTCAATGCAGGGCAACATTCGAACGCGCCCGTCCCGATTGTCTTCGTCCCCTCCGGGACGAAAACCGACTTGAGCGGATCGCAGAATCGAAACGCCTCGTTTCCAATTCTAACGACGTTATCCGGAATGGAAAACGCTGCGGAGTCGCCGCAGTAACGCACAAACTCGCCGCCGTCGGGACTGAGGGAATATTCGGAAATATCGCCTGCGAACAGAACGCATATCGGGACGGCGCCCGCAAGACAAAACGCCGTCGATAAAGCGATTACGCCAATTCTTTTATTATTCAACAACATCGTCGCATCTCCTCAAAGAGTCTCTCGATGATCAAAATCGTTTTTAAAACCGTGCGAAATGTACTATTTAAAAAAACTGCATCTGGCGCCGGGCGCGCCTTCGTCGACGGATTGAACGACCACGCCTTGGTCGCTGGGTTCGAACGTATACCCAAGTTTCAACGCAAACGCGGGATTCGTAATTAGATAGAAGGTCGATCCGTCTTTCCCGTCGACGAAGGTAAGAACGAGGCGACTGACGTCGAGTTCGACCGTTTCATCGTTGTCTAGAGTAAAATGAAGGAGGGATTTGTTGCGTGGATCGCAGGCGTCCTCCAGATAATCGTGAAGTTGAACCTCGGAGTCGACTCTGCGCGCGTTAACTTCGACGATGCGATCGCCAGGTTTGGGTTGACCAATCGGCTTCGACCAACGGTCTTCTCTCAAGGTCCACTTTTCCCCCCTCTTCGCGGGAAGCGTAACCCAACTGAAAACCTTCTGCTGGATGCGAAAACGAGAAAGACCTTCCTTCTCCATCGCTTCGCGCAATTTTGCGTCAAGCGCGTCAAAAATATCTGGCCATCCAACCCCGGCGGCGCTCGACATTTGCCAAATCGCGTCGATTAAAGTCTGCGTGCAATAACCGCCTTTTTCTTTTTGGGAAAACGACGCCTGACCGGGACTCGACGAGTTGAAATCGATGAAACCCTCAGGTTCAAAAAAGAGCGATTTGATAAGGGGCGAATTAGGGCCCGGCGTTCCACTCGCCAGAAGCCACGGATAACTCAGTTTCTCGCCGAGAAGAACGCTAGGCCTTTCGGGTAGCGGTAGAAAAAAACCGCGATCCTTCGTCGGACGCGGAGGAAAGTTCAGATCAGCGTCGATAGGAACGTTGCAACTGTCTGTAAACAAGACGGTCAATCTCGCGCCTTTGTTTTGTAGCGCGTTGACAAGCGCGTGGCGTCGAATCGTTGCGGGTCCGCGATCGGAAGGAACGACAAGGTAATGCCCAAACGAGTCGAAAGCGCCGTGCCCGCTCCAGTAGAAGAAGATCGTGTCTTCGGAAGTCGCGGGGCATTCCTCGATCGCGACAAAAATATCGCGAGAGACGTCGTCGGAGAAATAGAAATCCGGACCGCGCCAAGGAGAATCCTTCTCGTTATAAACAATAAGCCGATCAGGAGCCACGAAATCCATAAGCGTCTCTTTCAGATTTTCGGCGGCGGTTTTAATGTCAGGTCCGAACTTGTCGTCTTGCCCGTCCGCCTCGCAGAAAAAGTAAATTTTCGACTTTGGAGTTTTCTGTCCAAAAGAAACGGCGACGACCGTCGTCGAAAAGAGGCAGAAGGAAAGGACAATCAGCGCGACGCGACAAGTCAAACGTCTCATCATGTTTCTCCTAGTTTCTAAATATTGACGTATTCTATTGTCACCCTACTTAACAGTGTTTTCAAAAACGGACGGTTTAAGCGAGTTTTTTTTAAAAGGACGCGTTCTTTTGGTTTGTTCGCAATCATCGTCGTCCCTCTGTACATACAGTGTTCGGTAGACGTCTTTTTCCATAATGAACTTCAAATATTTCTCAAAAAATTTGACGACGCGGCGGTACGGCAAAGAGCATTCGTTCGCTGTTGTTGCCCCGCTTTAACTGTTAAGTACTGCGATAGCGCTTATTTTTCTGAAAAAACGCCCCTGATTCCCCCAAATTGGTTCAGGGCGTTCAAAAGAGATATTATCTTAATGGCGAGACGACGCCCCCTCCGTCAGTAAAACGTCCTCTCTTTCGATAAGCCAAATCTTGCGCTCCAGCCCGCCGGCGTACCCCGTGAGCCGTCCGTCCGCCACGACGACGCGGTGGCGCTGGACGAAGAGGGGTAACGGATTGCGCCCAATCGCGCCCTTCACGGCGAGCGCGCCTAGTTCTTCGCCGGCAGCAAATGATAGTTCAGCGATTCTTCTCTAACGTCAAATTCTTTCATAGTCGGCCCTTTCACAAAACGAGAGCCGCAATATCGCGTCGCAAACGCTTGTTCTGTTTCCAATTCTACCCTCAAGAAACGCGCAATTCCACCGTCGCGAAACGCCTAATCCGAGAGATTTCGCGAAAACGCCC
>CAMZHY010000529.1 GCA_947307005.1 uncultured Planctomycetaceae bacterium | reverse complement strand
GCCGACGCTTTAACGTCCTTCATTTTCATCGTCCCCAAGGTTCGCCCCTCGACGTCGAGGGGCGATATTCGTCTTACGAAACGTCTGAATTTTGACGTCGTTTACGGTAGAAACGCGCCGCGCCGCTTTTTTTTTGCGAAAAAGTCGTTATAAAGAGAGACGTTCGAACGCGCAATTCCGCGCTTCGCGAATTAGACGCGTTCCGCGTCGGAAAATCTCGACGGTCGCCATGTCAAATCCTGAAACGCCAGAAACTGTCAAAATGTCGCAAGGTCCCGTTAAAACGGCGTCGATCGCCTCGCTTGGATGCCCCAAGAACCTCGTCGATTCCGAATCGATGGTCGGTCGGCTTCGCGCGGCCGGTTACGTTGTGACGACGGAGGCGGAGCGCGTCGATCTTTTTCTGATCAACACGTGCGGATTCTTGCGTTCGGCGCGCCAAGAAGCGGAAGAGTACATTAAAGAGGCGTTGGAACAGAAGGCGTCGGGCGTTATCGGGAAATTGGTCGTGTCGGGATGCGCGGTCGTTTCCGACGGCGCCGAACTCGCGACGCTCTATCCCGGCGTCGACGCGTGGATCGGTCCGAACGACGAGACGCGAATCGTCGAGATTGTCGAATCTCTGACGACGCGGACGTCGAGCGCGCCGGTTTCCAAGGCGGTCGACGCGTCGGAAACGCCCCTTCCGACGCTCAAAATGCTCGCGCCGCGCGAAGCGGAGATCGCGCGCGAGGAGGAGCGCAATGGCGTCGTTTCCGCGGCGGCGACAAAGATTTTTTCGTCGAAATTCCGCAATCTTACGCTTGACGACGCGCAGAGAACGCCGCTGACCGCCCCTCACGTCGCCTATCTTAAAATCGCCGACGGATGCGACCGCTTCTGCTCGTACTGCGCCATCCCTAATATTCGCGGACGTTACGTCAGCAAACCGTTGGAGACGGTTCTCGACGAAGCCAAACGCCTCGCCGATTTCGGCGTTCGCGAACTCGTCCTCATCGCGCAGGAAACGACCTTCTGGGGCTCCGATCTCTATGGAAAGCCCGATCTGACGCGACTCCTCTCCGCGCTCAAAACGCTCAACCTTTTCGATTGGATTCGCGTCCTCTATGCGTATCCGCTCTTTTGGGACGCCGACCTCGTCTCGCTCTTCAAGCATGAAGAACGCGGGACGACGTCGATTCTTCCCTACGTCGATCTGCCGCTCCAGCATTGCAATTCGGAGCTTCTTAAGCGCATGAATCGCCGCGTTGACAAGGTCCAGACGGAAGAACTGTTGGCGCGACTCCGCGAAGAAATCCCCGGCGTCGTTCTACGGACCTCCTTCATCGTCGGTTTTCCCGGCGAAACGGACGACGCGTTTCAGGAACTCGTCGAATTTGTCGAGAAAGAGCGCTTTGAGCGCGCAGGCGTCTTTGAATTTTCTCCCGAGCCGGGAACGCCGGCGTTCTCCATGCCGGATCAAATCGACGCGAAGACGAAAAAGCGTCGCTTCGAGCGTCTTTACGCGCGTCAGGAACGCGTCTCTCATCAGTTCGCGCGGAATCAGGTTGGAAAAGAGGTCGACGTTCTTCTCGACGCGTTCGCGCTCGACGAATCCGGCGCCCCGATGGCGAACGTCTTCCTCGGGCGAACCGCCGCCGACGCGCCTGACGTCGACCCCGTCGTCTACGTTACCGGACGCAGCCTCGCGCCCGGCGAGTTCGTCCGCTGCGAAGTCGTCGACGCCAGCGGGCTCGATCTCGTCGCCGTTCCCCTCGACCCCTCGAAAATCTACGTTCCCAAAAGCGAACGACGCGAGGCGCATAGGCGCGAAGACGCTCGGAAGCAGAAGGAAGCGAAACGCGAAAAGAACCGCGCCAATCGCGCGAAAAAAAAGAAGAATCGAGAAGAACGAAACGCGGAGTCCAACGACTGACGGGGCTTGTCCTTTCTTCCTTCGCCGCCGTTTTTCTCGTTCCCGCGCCAGCTTGCGAAGAGCGCGGGACCGTTTCGACGAGCGACCCCGAGTATAGAACCGAAATATGATATTGTGTCTATAAAATTCGATACAATCGCTACAACCATATCTTTTTCTTAATTATTATTTTTTTTCTCAAGATAAAGCGCATGATCAGTTGTCATGTCTAATCGTTACGACCATAATAAGCATTACCCTCTGGGCGCTTTTGAGTTTTCGGCGACGAAAGCGTTTTAGCGTGAAAGGATGCTGAATTTTAAGTCGTCGACAAGGACGTTGTTTTGCCCCGGGGGATTGGTTCGGTCGGATCGAACTGTTCAAGGGTCCGTCTTGAATTAAGTTTCGCGTTCGAAATCTGATTTCGACGGCGGAACGGGTTCGAGAGGGATCGTGGTCGCGGCGATCGTAAGCGCGGTCGTAAGCGGAGTCAACGAAGGATTGTTTTATTTCTTACGCCGCCTTGATCTGCGGGGGTTGCGTATTCAAGTTCCGCAGATGAATATATCTCGGGAGTCAGAGCGATGAAACATCGTATTTCTTTTTGCGTTATTGGAATTGCCGTCGTGTTGACGACGGCGCTTTCTCTTTCTTCTCTTCGCGCGGACGACGGACGGTCTCGTCAAGACGACTCGGCGTCTGCGTCGCAGGCTTACTTCACGAACGTCAACGCGTCGAAAGAGGATCGCGGACAGGCGTTGGATCGGCGGGAGCCGTTGACGTTTTCGCCTTCGATCTATCAAAGAGCGGAGTTTATCGGAGAAGCCTCGAGCTTAAGAATCGATCGCGAAATCGAAATCGATATCGATAATTC
>CAMZHY010000528.1 GCA_947307005.1 uncultured Planctomycetaceae bacterium | reverse complement strand
TATCATAGAAAATGACGCTTTGTATAACGTCTCCTATCGCGTTAGTTCCGACGTTATTTTAAGCGCCTACAACACTCTTATGACTTCCTCTGATTGGGCCCCCGGCGCCAACAACCTAACCTACGACGCCTCCAAACCGCTCTTTACAGACGCGGCGAACGGCGACTATACGCTTGCGACGGGTTCTCAGGCGATCAACAAGGGCGACAACCAGTACGTCGCGACAGAAACCGATCTTGGGGGGAACGCTCGAATTTACGGCGGAAAGGTCGATCTCGGCGCTTACGAATCCCAAGTCATCTCCGAGCCAGTTCCGCTTGTCGCGCCGGTTGTGAGCGTCTCCGGCAAGACGGATACGACGATTACCGTCTCATGGAACGCCGTCGATCACGCGGATCGATACAGTCTCTCCTACAAGCCGACCGGCGAGACGACGTGGACGAACAAGAACGCAGGGACGAACACCAGCTATACGATTTCCGATCTCACGCCAGATACCGAGTATGATATTCGCGTCAAGGCGATCGGCGACGGCGTCAATTACAAGAGCGTTTATTCCGCGATTGTCCAAGGCAAGACGGACCCGACGCAGCCTGTCGTTATAATCGAATTCTTGGTTGACGTCCCAGACAAGACGGATACGACGATTACCGTCGCGTGGAACGCCGTTCCGAATGCCGAGCGATATAGCATCTCCTATAAGCTTGCGAACGGGACGATGTGGACGAACGTCAACGTCGGAACAAATACCAGCTACACGATCACCGGTCTCAACCCGGATACCGAGTACGATATTCGCGTCAAAGTGATCGGCTTCGACTTCAGTGTCTACTCCTTGCCTATCAGCGTTAAGACGGACCCGACGCAGCCCGTCGGTCCGGTTACGATCGAAAAGCCGGTTCTGACAGTCTCGGACAAGACGGATACGACGATTGCCGTCTCATGGAACGCCGTCGATCACGCGGATCGATATAGCGTCTCCTATAAGCCGACCGGTGAGACGACTTGGACGAACAAGAACGCCGGGACGAATACAAGCTATACGATTTCCGATCTCGCGCCGAATACCGAGTACGATATTCGCGTCAAGGCGATCGGCGACGGAGTCAATTACAAGAGCGTTTACTCCGACGTCGTCAAAGCCAAGACGGACCCGACGCAGCCCGTCGGTCCGATTACGATTGAAAAGCCGGTTCTGACCGTCTCGGGCAAGACGGATACGACGATTGCCGTCTCATGGAACGCCGTCGATCACGCGGATCGATATAGCGTCTCCTATAAGCCGACCGGTGAGACGACTTGGACGAACAAGAACGCCGGGACGAATACAAGCTATACGATTTCCGATCTCGCGCCGAATACCGAGTACGATATTCGCGTCAAGGCGATCGGCGACGGAGTCAATTACAAGAGCGTTTACTCCGACGTCGTCAAAGCCAAGACGGACGAGACGCAACCCGTCGGTCCTGTTCCGCTTACGAAACCGATTGTATCCGTTGCGGGTCAGACGGGAACGACGATTACCGTCTCTTGGGACGCCGTCGAAAACGCCGAACGATATAGCCTTTCTTATAAGCTCGCCAGCGAATCGACGTGGACGAACGTCAACGTCGGAACAAAGACCGGCTATACAATTACGGGACTCGCCAAGAATACCGAGTACGACGTTCGCCTCAAAGCGATCGGCGACGGCGAGAACTACAAGAGCGTCTACTCAGACGTCGTTCCCGCCGCGACGGACGATTCGATCACCCCGCTCGCCACGCCGATTCTGACCGTAACGGATCAGACGAAGTCGACGATAACCGTCTCGTGGGACGCCGTCCCCAACGCGGAGCGGTATAGCCTTTCTTACAAGCTAGCCAGCGAGTCGACGTGGACAAACGTCAACGTTGGGACGAATACCAGCTACACGATTACCGAACTCGGTTCGGGTTCCACGTATGACGTTCGTCTCAAGGCGATCGGCGACGGAGTCGATTACAAGAGCGTTTATTCCGCGAGCGTCAGCGCCGAGACGCCGTTTGTCATTCCGGTCGGCATACTGGTTCAAGTCATAACCGGCGCGAAGGGCGGCGCGTTTACCTTTTCATGGAGCTCTGTTTCCGGAGCCTTCGGATATCTCGTCACGTTAGAATCCCCTGGCGAGACGACTGAGACGAGCGTCAACGTCGGAATGCGCACCAGTTATGAGATAACGCTCGAACCTCGTTCCGAGTACTACCTCCGGGTCAAAGCGATTGGCGTCAACAACCCCGTAATTCAACCGGTCATCGTCATCCGTACGAATTCAACGCTCGACCTCGACGGCGAACTCTTCGACGAACTCGATGAAGACGATTACGACGTCCTCGCCGCCAATTTCGTCGCCTAACCCGAAGGCGGGGTTTGCTTCCGCGCATGAGGACGGCGTTGCTCGGCGCTCGTCCTCGGAGCTGGTATTGCGCGGGTGTTGCTCCCGTTGTTTGCTTTGATTATTCCAACAAGCCGAACGAGACGCGACCTAATTCTTTCACTTATTCGCAACTATGCATTGGTCCGCGCCGCGAGGCGAATACGGCGCCCCGCGCCTTCGCGGACAATAGCTTGATTAAGGATCCGCCAATGAAAAAGAACGCCAAACGCCGTTCCAACTTCTTCGTCGCTAAGAAAAACGTCAAGACGACGACGTTGCGACTCGAAAACCTCGAATCTCGCGATCTACTCAGCGTCGCTCCCGGAAGCGAATTTCTCGCGTCTGAGACCGCGATTATTTGCGGCTGCGTCGGCGATG
>CAMZHY010000527.1 GCA_947307005.1 uncultured Planctomycetaceae bacterium | reverse complement strand
CACGGAAGCGTACGACCTCAATCCGGCGGGCGACCTCTGGCTCTTCCGCGCCGCCGACGTGCCGATGTGCGAGTTCTGGTCCGACGGCTACGGGTTCGACTCGCGTTTCAGCGTCTTTGAAGCGGTCTCGAGCGCCCATACCTGCGGACAGCCGATCGTCGGCGCGGAATCTTTCACGAGCTATCTCGACAAATGGCGCCAGAACCCCGGCGCCGCGAAGCGGCAAGGCGACTGGGCGTTCTGCGCCGGCGTCAACCGCTTCCTCTTCCACCGAATGTGTTCCCAGCCGAACGACGACGCGCCGGGGCTCTCCCTCGGTCCGCACGGGATGCACTTCGACCGCACCCAAACGTGGTTCCCGCTCCTCGGCGGAAAAGAGGGCTATTCGGAATACATGACGCGCGTCCAAAGCGTCCTTCAGCGCGGACTTCCAACCGCCGACGTCTTATTCCTCGACCAAGAGAAGGCGCCGACCGTCTACGTCGCGCCCGACTCCGCCTTCGCCGATTCCCCCTATAAGGACAAATTCCTCTGGAATTTCGACGGTTGCTGTCCTCAAGTCCTCCTCGACCGCGCCGTCCTTCAAGACGGCAAAGTCGCGTTCCCCGGCGGCGCGACCTATTCCGTCGTCGTCCTGCCGCAGACGCAAGAGACGACGGTCGAACTCGCGCGCAAGCTCCTCGAACTCAAAAACGCCGGCGTTCCGATCGTCGGCGCAAAACCGAAGCGAACGCCGGGACTGACGAATCGCGAAAGCGACGACGAGGAACTCAAAGCGCTCGTCGATCAAATCTGGTCGGGCGAAAACGCGCCGACGGTCCCCGAATATAGAAGTCTATTCCCTGCGGACGTCGCGCTCAAAAGACTGACCGCCGCGAAGTGGATATGGGGCGGCGAATGGAACCGCGCGGCGGTCGGCGTAAAAGAGACCTTCGTCAAGACGGTTAACGTCCCGGAAACTTTTTCGGACGCGACTGTTACGATCGCCGCCGACAACGACGCGACCCTCGTCGTCAACGGAAAAATCGCGAGTCAAGGCGGCGATTTCCGCAGCCCGAAAACAACCGACGTCGCCCCGTTCCTCAAACCGGGCGAAAATGAAATCGCGATCGAGGTCGTCAACTCCGGGGAGGCGCCGAATCCGGCGGGACTGATCGCCGCAATCGCGGTCGACGGCGAGACGACGGGAACCGACGCGTCGTGGACGACGCTCGACGCCGACGGGCGGACGCTCGAAACGACCGCGCTCGGCGCATATAACATGGCGCCGTGGAATATGCGCGAAGAGCGAACCTTCGACCGGACGGCGATCTATCCCGACTGGTCTTTCGTGAAGACGGAGCTTGTCAAACGCCGAATCGCGCCCGACTTCGCGGCGGAAACGTTCGACCGCGACGAGCCGTCCTTCGTCGACGTTCGCTGGATTCACAAAATCGACGGGGACGCCGACGTCTATTTCGTCGCGAATACGACGGACGAACCGCTTCGCGCGAAATGTTATTTCCGCGTCGTCGGAAAATCCGCGCAGCTTTGGAATCCGCTCTCGGGCGCCCGTTACGCGCTCGACGCGAGTCCCGCCGCGATTCCCGAGGCGCTCTTCCCCGCTAAGGAAGGCGAATCCGCCGCGCACGTCGCCGCGACGATAACCTTCGATCCCGCGCAGAGTTGGTTCGTCGTCTTTACGCCGGACGAAGCGGAAACAAACGCGCTTCCGAAAGCGTCTGAACTCTTTGCGAAAAAAGAAACGCGCGTCCTTCTCGACCTGTCGCAAGACTGGGACGCGACCTTTAACCAGAACGAATCGGCGAATCGCCATTTCGAGCGCGGACGCGAAAAAACCGTCCATTTCAACGAGCTCGAAGACTGGTCGAAATCGAAGGACGAGTATCTCCGGCATTATTCCGGTCGCGCCGTCTATCGCAAGACGTTCGATCTGCCGGACGACGTCCCTGAGACGGGAACGCTCGCGTTCGTCTTCGACGACGTCGCCGTCATGGCGAAAGTCGAACTCAACGGTCGCGAACTTCAAACGCTCTGGACGAAACCGTGGCGCGTCGAGGTTCCCGCGTCGCTCCTTAAAGCGTCGGGGAACGAGTTGACGGTTACCGTCGCCAACCTATGGTGCAACCGCCTCATAGGCGACGCGTCTCTTCCGGCGGAAGAACGCTTCACGCGAACGTCGAACCCCATGTGGGGCGCGGGCGACGAGCAACTGATTCCTTCCGGACTTATCGGAAACGCGGCGCTCGTCGTTGAAACGACCAAAGACTGACGTAAACCGAGACTTCGCGAATATAAAAATCGCGCGCTGACGCAACTCGCCGTCAACGCGCGGTTTTCTTATGGTCGTCTCAAAAGAGCGAAGCGCCGACTCATTTCAAGTTCGTTTTGTAGAAATCTTCGAGCTTATCGAAAGGAATAACCTTCTTTTCGCCGCCGTCGTAGAGGTCGGTATGGGACGCGCCGGGGATAATCAAAAGCTCTTTGTTTTCGGGATTCGGATTATCCTTGATCATGTTCGCGTAGGCGTCGCGACCGAAGTAACAGGAGTGCGCCTTGTCGCCGTGGACGATAAGAACGGCGCTGCGGATCTCGTTGGAATACTTCAAGATCGGCTGATTCATGAAAGACGCGCAGCCGATCGCGTTCCAACCTTCGTTCGAGTTGAGCGAACGCTTGTGATAGCCTCGCGGCGTCTTGTAGTAATCGTAGTAATCTTTGACGAAAAACGGCGCGTCGTCGGGAAGCGGATCAATCACGCCGCCGGCGCGCTTAT
>CAMZHY010000526.1 GCA_947307005.1 uncultured Planctomycetaceae bacterium | reverse complement strand
TTCGTCGGCGACGGGCCACGGCGCTATCGTTATGCTTTCAGTAGCTTCGGTAGGCTTAAATCCTCGAATCGGCGCAAAGCCTGCAAGACGGCGCCATACCTCTTCCGTAACAAACGGGGTCAAAGGATGAAGAAGCCGCAAGAGCGCGTCAAGAACGCCTACCAAAACGTTCTGAACAAGATCGCGTCGTTCAGGATCATAAAGACGAGCCTTAGAAATTTCAACGTAGAAACTGCAGAACTCGTCCCAAGCAAAGTCGTAAAGGGCGCGCGCCGCTTCGGAAAACTTGTAGTTTTCAAGCGAGGTTGTCACGCGTTGCGTAACGGACGCCAAACGGCTCAGAATCCAGCGATCTTCGACAAAAAGCTCGTCCCTCGATATTTCGCGAGGTTTGTAGTTTTCCAGATTGATCATCACAAATCTGGAAGCGTTCCACAGTTTGTTGCAGAAGTTCCGAGCGACCTCAAAACGTTCGCCGACGACAGGTCCTAGAGGAAGGGCTTTTTCTTCAGGTTTATCAGCCCACTGGGTCGAGAAAGACTTCTTACACTTCGGACACTGGATTGTGTGCTGGACGCGATTCTTCTTTGTCTGCTCAATCGTCGCCTGGCAATGCGGGCATTCAAAGTCAAGAGAAAGCCTGACGTCTTGACTTTCCGTCGTCAAATAGAGGAGCGCAAAACGCAACGCGTCGGCTCCAAACTTTTCCATAACGGCGACAGGGTCGACCCCGTTGCCCTTGGATTTCGACATTCCCTCGCCGTATTTATCCAAAATCTTCGGATGAATGAAGACCTGATGAAACGGTTTTTTACCGGTGTTGTAGTATCCGGCGAGAACCATGCGCGCCACCCAAAGGCTGATAATGTCGCGACTGGTGATAAGGGCGCTGGTTGGGTAATAGTAGTTAATTTCGGGAGTGTTGTCGGGCCATCCCAATGTGGAATGCGGCCAAAGCGCCGAACTAAACCACGTGTCTAAAACGTCTTCGTCGCGTTTGATAACGACGCCGGGAACCGCGTCCTCGGCGAGATTTTCTTCACGAGAACAGATAAGCCATCCGGAATCGGCCTCGTTGCGACGCCAAATAACGTCCTCGCGGCCCGAAAAAGCGGATTTAAGAACGTCCTCAGGAACGTCGGGACAAACCCAAATAGGAATCTGATGTCCCCACCAAAGTTGGCGACCGATCGGCCAGTCGCGTTTCTCGGAAAGCCAATCCAAATAACCTTTAGCGTAACGAGCCGGTTTGATCTCGACTTCGCCGCTCGTAACGGCGTCCATCGCCGTCTGAGCAAGTCTATCCATTTTAACGAACCACTGGTCGTTGAGATAGGGTTCTATCGAGGTTTTTGATCGATCGGAGGTCGCAATTTCAATCTGCCGATCCTCGACTTTAACGAGAATGCCCTTTTCTTCAAGCTCGGCAAGAACCGCCTCGCGAACCTTCTTAATCGGAAGACCTTGGAATTTTCCAGCGTTCTCGTTATACGTGCCGTCGCGATTCAACAGGTTGACCATCGGAAGATTCTGACGCAACCCAACTTCATAGTCGTTCGGATCGTGAGCGGGCGTAATTTTAACGCACCCCGTTCCTTTATCAGGCTTAGCCCAAACGTCTGCGACAAGCGGAATTTCGCGATTTTGAAGGGGCAACAGAACCTTACGCCCGTCTTTCGCCATCTTCGCAAGTTGCACGAGAAGAGGGAGAGTTACGGCGCGCCGCTCGGTCAACGCGTCAAGTTCGGCCTGCGCTTCTTCGCGTTCTCGCTCGGAAGCCTTGGCAATTTTTTCGCGAAGTTGCCGTTCAATGCTGGCAAACTCGGCTTCCGGATCGGGATGGACGGCGACCGCGACGTCGCCCAACATCGTTTCGGGGCGCGTTGTCGCAATCTGAACAAACTCCGGCTCGCCCTCCTTCGGATTGACGACCGGGTAGTTCATGTACCAAAAATGTCCGGCGGTAGATTCGTGGAAAACCTCGTCGTCGCTAACGGCGGTCTGAAGTTTAACGTCCCAGTTGACAAGACGTTTGCCGCGGTAGATAAGACCGTCGGCAAAAAGTTTAAAAAAGAACCAACGAACAGCCTTCGCACAAACGTCGTCAAGAGTGAAACGCAGACGCCTCCAATCGCAACTGCATCCCATTGCCTTGAGTTGCTCAAGAATTCGCGTCTGATACTGATCTTTCCAGTCCCAAATACGCTGAACAAGCGCCTCGCGTCCGAGGTCCCAACGGGTTTTTCCCTCTTGCTCAAGCAAACGCTTTTCAACAATCGCCTGCGTGGCGATACCGGCATGGTCAACGCCAGGCACCCAAAGCGTTTCAAACCCTTGCATACGTTTCATACGAACAAGCGCGTCCTGCAAAGAATCGTTAAGCGCATGTCCCAAATGTAACGCGCCTGTCACGTTCGGGGGAGGAATCACGACGGCATAAGGCTTCTTGTTTGGGTTGACTTCACTATGAAAAAAGCCCTTTTCTTCCCAGAATTTTGTCTGACGCTCTTGCGCCGCAAGATGATCATACTGAGTAGGAAGATCGTCGATCAACTGCTCTTGTTTTGTCATGACAGGAAATACTCGCACTAACTCGAAATATCGCGAACGTCAACCCGTTACCAAAGCAATGCAACGCGCCAGGCGCGTCAATTGTCAGTCGGTTTAACAACGCTTAGTACATATTTCGGTGAATTATACTCAAATCCACCGACGGGCAAAGCCCCCCGAATTCCTCCCTTTGAATCAGTTGCATGCGCAGGGGGAGCAAGAAAAGCT
>CAMZHY010000525.1 GCA_947307005.1 uncultured Planctomycetaceae bacterium | reverse complement strand
AAGGGGGAGAAGAATTTAAGGGACGGAGCGCAAAAAGCTCTTGAACTTGCCTACAGTGATACTGCTTTCGAGGGAAGTGAAGCTTTTGCTTCGTTTATTCCTCAGAAGGAATTAGAGCTAAATGGCTTTACCCTTAAAGACGCTTATCCATACTCTCTTACCGAAAAGTATTATAAAGAGTATGAAGGAACGCATCTGGTCATATTTGTCTGGAAGGACAAGAAGCTTTATTATGCGTTTATCATTAGATAGATTATGGCGTTCCGTCGTTAGCTTCAAAATAGAGAGGCGAAGTTTTGCATCCTTGAATACTTTGTCTCTCATTTAACTTTAGTAATTCGTAATAATTCATAATTCGGAACGGCATATCTTTCTGTTCTTGTTGCCGTTCAGGTCGCAATAATCGCCGCCTCAAGGTCCCCCGCTAACCCTCTATCTTTTTCGGAACCTTAATCGTCGCGGCGTAGGCGCTGTTGCATAGTCCGAGGACGGCGGAGACGATGAAGAGCGTCTCGATTCCGAGCGTCGACCATATCCAGCCGCCGAAGAGCGCGACGAGGATCGTGACGAGATGGTTGACGGAGACCCCCGTCGAGATCGTCGCCCGCATTTCGTCGCCGCTGTCCGAAAGGTCCTTGACGTAGACGTTCGACGCCATCGCCGCAAGGGAGATCACCGAGTCGAGAACGTAGTTCACGCAGCAGACGACGAACGCGATTTTCATCGGAAAAAGACGGTGCGCGAACCCGTAGAAGAAGCAGACCACGACCAGAATTAGCGTGTCGCCGATCATGACCGGCTTGTACCCGATCCGATCGACCAGCTTGCCGACGAGCGGCGAGAGAAGGAAGCACGCGAGCGCCGAGACGGCGAAGAGCCCGCTGACGACCTCCGCGCGCGCCCCGTAGAACAATACCAGAACGTACGGGCCGAACGTGAAGAAAACCTGTTTCCGCGCCCCGTAGAAAAGCTCGAGCATATAGTATTTCGAGAACTTCCGCCGGAAATAGAAACGCCGTTGCGTCGCGTGCGACTTCGCGTCGCTGCGGAGTTTGAGCGCCGCGAGGAACGACAGCCCGATCAGCGCCGTCGAGGCGACGAAGAACGAGCGGTAGACCGTCGTCGACGCCACGAGAAAGACCGGAACCACAAGGATATACCCGACAAGGTTCCCGATCTGCCCGACGGAGTTCTGCCACCCGAGCGCCAGACCGGAGCGTCCTTCTTTCGCGTAGTCGAGCGTCAGCGTCTGCTTCATCCCGAGCTGGATATGCTCCCCCGTCGAATAGACGAGAATCGCCAGCGTCACGAGAACCCGCGACGGCGGCACGATCGACTGCATGAACATCCCGACGAGCATGAGCAGTCCGCCGATCTTGAAGATCTGCGACGCCGAGAAACGATAGAGGAGCGCCAGAATGAAGACGAGGAGCAGCCCGGCGGACTCGCGAAAGAACTCCGTCACGCCCTTGCCGAACTGACCCATCCCGACCGTTTCGAAAAGGTAGTTGTCGAAGACGCCCTTATAAAGACCGTACCCGATCGCCGACAAGGCGATCGAAAGAAAAAGCGCCCGATAACTCGAATTTTCTTTGAATATTTTGTTCATAACGGCGTCTCTTATGGGAACGACTTTGGATCGGCGTTTCTTTGTCGTTTAGTATCCGTCGTTTCCGAATTTCGCAAAGAGCCGCCGTCATTTTTTAAGGCGCAAATCCGCGCGGCGATTTCCCTGTTTTTCCCAAAAACGCGGGAACGCGCCGCGAATCGGTTTGACAAAGAACGTCGACGCGGTCAAAATAAAGACTGAAAAGGCGCGAGCGAAAGAGCTTTTTCCGTTTCGGCGCCCTTAGATTGAGCTTGACGCCCTCTGCGGTAAGACGCGTTCCTTCCGAAAAAGAGAATTTGACCATGCGATCCTTTGCTTCGTCTTGCGCGACGTTCTTCGCGCTCCTCGTCTTGTGCGTAACGTTCTTCGGTTGCGGCGGCAAAACGGGACAGGCTAAATTGCCCGGCAGTCCCAAGGCGGGCGATAAGATGGTTGTGAACGTTCGCGGCGCGAAACTGACGTTCCGATATTGTCCGCCGGGCGAGTTCACGATGAACGTCGTCGATTTCAGCGACAAGTATCTTCCCGATCTCGAGGTGGAAAAAGACGAGGAAGGAAACGAAGACCTCCCGACGAAGCCCGTCCGCGTCAAAATTACGCGCGGATTCTGGATTCAGGAAACGGAGCTTACCCGCAAGCAGGCGGTCGCCATCAGCGGAAAGGAAGACTATTCCCGCTCGAAATACGACGACGGAACCCCGTCGAACAACGGAGATTACCCCTTCTGGGGTTCGCGCTACGACTTCGAGCAATTGATCAAGGAACTCAACTCCGACGGAACCGTTCTCACGGAGAATATGACCCCGCATGAGAAGATCGCGCCCGACGGCTGGAAGTTCGAACTGCCGACGGAGGCCGAATGGGAATACGCCAGCCGCGCGGGCTCCGACGATCCCGAACCGGACGACGAGACGGACAAGTACGCGTGGACGAAGGATAATTCCGGCGAGACGATCCACAAGGTCGCGTCGAAAAAGGCGAATAAGTGGGGGCTTTACGATATGCGCGGCAACATGTGGGAGCGCGTCCGCGTGCCGCAGGATCACACTCTGACCGACATGCCCGACCAGCAGATTCTCGCCGAAGACGGAACGCTGCGCGATCCCGACAACCTCCGCGGGCGGTTTGAAGTCATCAAGGGCGGCGGGCTGGGGATGTCCGCCAAGGATT
>CAMZHY010000524.1 GCA_947307005.1 uncultured Planctomycetaceae bacterium | reverse complement strand
CGACGCGATTGGCGCCGAAGGTTCGGGCAAAACGGAGTTCCGTCGAACTTGGCGCGTCGACGAGACTACGGGGGGGTGGCTCCTCGCGGTTGTCGACGAGGCGGACGCGGCGACGTTTTCGCCGGAAGCGCTTCGCCCCGACGCGCCGGACTCGATTCGCCCGAAAGAAACGCAACTCGCCGACAACGCGCAAACCTTCTCCCTCGACCAATAGGGCAAGAAAACGCGCGTCCTGCTGATCGACGACCTCCCGCGCTGGGAATATCGGTATCTCCGCGAGACGCTGCGCCGCGAGCCGACGGTCGAACTCCAAACGCTCCTCCTCGCGGCGGATCCCGAAGTCGTTCGGGACGACCCGATCGCCGTCGCGCCCGACGCGCTCGACCGCGCGACGCTGGCGCGGTTCGACGTCGCGATCGTCGGCGATCTGACCCGAAAACAGTGGCAAGACGCGATCCCCGCGCTCCCCGACGTCGTAACGCGCGAGGGTTCGACGACCTCGCTCTGGCTGACCGGCGCGGAACGACTCGCGCGCGACCCCGATTGGCGCAAGCTCCCCGAAGCGCGGCTCGCGCCCGGAACGCCCGTCGATCCCGCGCCTGTCGAGGAATACGCCGACCTGAACGTCGTCTGGCGCGTCGCGCCGACCGCGCTGGGGCGTCAAATTTGGACGAGGCTCGACGCGGACAATCTTCCGGAGCTTACCCACGCGTTCTCCGCCGTCGTCCCGAGCGCGGGAACCGCGACGCTCCTCGTCGCGCGACGGTCGGACGGCGATAAAGACGAACCGCTCGTTCTCGCGCGATCCCTCGGGAAAAACGCGATTCTCTGGCAGGCGACCGACGAAATGTGGCGGCTCCAAACCCTCGACGACAAAACCGTCTACCGCTCCTTCGTCCTCCAAACGCTCGATTATCTGACCTCGCCCGACCGTCTCAACCTCGACGGCGACGCGGACGTCCCCCTAGAAACTCTAAAAACGGAAGACGTCTTCGATTACTTCGCGCCGGAAAACGCGCGGCGGCTCGCGACGCTCCGCGAACTAGAAAACGTCGCCGCCGACGCGAAAGACGCCGCGCTCGATCTGCGCGACCTCTCGCAAGAAGAATCGTTAAAACGCTTTGACGCGTTTCTCGCCGCCCTCGATTCGTCGCTCCCCGACGAAGCCGCGCCCGTCAAACGCCCGATTCTGCCGCTAAACCTCGCCTTTCCGCTCGTTATCGCGCTCTTTCTCTTGACGATTTTCTTGTGATAAGTCGCTAAAAATCCAGGCGAGATATTGACAAATATCCTACACAACAGTACAAAAGTAATACAAATTAGCGCCTATTAGGAGGTTTTCCAATGTCAACGCTTCAAATTCGAGTAAACGACGAATTAAAGTCTCAAGCCGACGAACTCTTCTCAAGTCTTGGATTAGACGTCGCCACGGCGGTTCGCATCTTCTTAACCATGTCGATCGAACGCAACGGCCTTCCCTTCGACGTCCGCCACAAACCGCTTCCAGAAGACTTGCGAGAGGCTGTTTACGAGACGCGCAACCGCGTGAATCTCAACGGTCCCTTTAAAACGGCGCGAGAAGCCTTCGACGCGATGATGGAGGACTGAAGCATGTACGCCGTCGAGTTCACATCAAAGATGAAGCGCGACGTTAAACGGATGCGTAAACGTGGAAAAGACATGAGTAAGCTTCTCGAAATTCTTGAACTGCTCGCCTCTGGAAAACCCACCCCGGCAAAATACCGAGACCACGTTCTTTCCGGCGAACTTCGGGGAATTCGAGAACTGCATATCGAGCCTGACTGGCTGCTCCTCTATCAAATCCATCGCGACGTCCTTATCCTGACCGCGACGGGAACTGGGACGCATGCCGATTTGTTTGGCGAATGACGGTCAGCCTCTTTCTTTCGGTTCAAGCGCGGGGTCGTCGCTTTCGTAGTAGTAGGAGTAGTCGATCCCATTCATAAAGATTTCGCGGTCGTCGATTCTATCCGTGAGCGCGTTTCGAAGGAGATTCCGGATTTTCGTCGAGTTCAACGGACTTTCCGTCATCGCGGCAAGATAATCTATCTTGTCGATTTGGCTCCAATCGACGACGCGTTTAAGATTCTTTTTCAAGATAAGGTCGAGCCAGATGCGCGTCGCGCGACCGTTCCCCTCGCGAAACGGGTGGGCGACGTTCATTTCGACGTACTTGTCGACGATCTCGTCGAACGTCCCTTCCGGCATACTCTCGATGAGCCCGAGCGTGTTGGGCATAAACCGTGCGGGCGCGAATACAAAATTCCCCTTCGCGATATTGACGGATCTGATCTGCCCCGCGAAATCATAGAGTCCCGCGAAAAGCTGCGCGTGAATCTGACGCAGCGCCTGAACCGTCCCCGGCTTGAGATTCGCCAACGCCTCGCTTTCATAGAGCGCGTAAGCTTTTGAGCGACTTATCCCATCGATCGATTCGTCGCTATCGACAAACCATTTAACGAACTTAGCAGTCTTGGCGCTTGGTATCGCTTCGACAAGCGCCAAGACATCGATTTGCGACGCGCAGTCTGTTAGTCGTTTCTTACCGTCGCGTGCAAGCAATTTGAAACCGTTACATTTTGTAACGGTTTCGTTACCCGCTGTTCGCAGTCTATTTTTAAGAACGCGCCAGTAATTACTGGGGTTGGCGCTTTTCGTCAACGCCGCGACAATATCGACGATCGCAAACTGCCATCGACCGCTAACGTCGTCCCATACGGCGCGGATTTCATGGTCGTCAAAAATACGAATTGAAATCTTTTGAGACATT
>CAMZHY010000523.1 GCA_947307005.1 uncultured Planctomycetaceae bacterium | reverse complement strand
GCGCGTTCGGCAGACAGATATCGACGTATTCCGACTTGTCGTTCTGTATCGCGTCCATCATGTCAAGATTGACGTCCCAGCCGAGCTTCTTCGCGGCGTCCGCTTCGTTCGGCAAGACGAACGCCTGTTTGATCACGGGGTTAATTGGAGCGTCGCCGTAATACTTCGTAACGTTGGCGTACGCGGCGTTTCGGGCGCGTCCCATCATCCCAAAGCCTAGAATCGCGACTGACATGTCTCTCATGATTATGATCTCCTAAACGCGACGAGCGAGTCGTAAATTCGTTCTTATCGAACGACCGCGCGCCATTGTAATCGAAAACAGACCGATTTTCAACCATATGGCGCCAGCGCGCCAACTCGTCGTAAATATTGACTATTTCCAAAGTCGGCATAGAATGAAGACGCTTCTTTTATCAGAATTTGACCGAGCGTTCTTCAACGTCTCGCAAAAGGAGAAAACATGACGAAACGTCTTTCAACGGGCGTCCCAGGATTAGACCAAAAACTTGGCGGCGGACTCGTCGCGGGAACGACGACGGCGATCGTCGGTTCGTCGGGCGCGGGCAAGACGCAGCTGTCGCTTCAGTTCCTGAACGCGGGACTTGAAGCGGACGAAGGTCGTCGCGGAATCATCCTCGACCTTACGGCGCGCGGCGACTCTCAGAATCACGCGGGATACGCTCAGTCGCTCTTTGGCTGGTCGCTCCGCGAACAAGACGCGACCGTCCCGTTCGATCCGGAGCGTTTTTTCTCCGCGCTCAAAGAAAACGTCCCGTTTTGCGGCGATTATCTTCAGGCGTTTCCTTGGAACGGCCGTCGCGTAACAAAACGCGATTTGGACGAAGACGACTGGCGGGAATGGCAATACGATCTTACGCGTCGTCTAGACGCGACGATCGCTTTTCTGTACGCTAGCTTTGCTCAAGGCGCCAGAAGGCTCGTCGTCGACGGGATCGAACCGGTCGAGCATCAAGGCGATTCGATCCAATTTGAGCTGCTGGAATACGTCAGCCGTCAGATCGTCAAGAAGGACGCGGAATGGGTCGCGCGCGATCTCTTCCGTCAAAACTACCGAAAGTATGAGAACCAAATCGCCGAGAACTCGTACAACCCGGACGACGTCGCGACGATTCTCTCCTACACGTCTCCCGAGACGTCGCTTGACGCGCTTATCGACAAGCCTTTGGAAGAAGGGGACTTCTTCGCGCAGGCGAACACGGTTATTTTCCTCGGCAAGATACGCGAAGGTCGGAAATTTCAACGCGCCATGTATGTTTTTAAACATCGCGGAAGCGCGTGTTCCGACGAAATACTCCCCTATGAAATCGACGATCGCGGACTCCGGCTCGTCGACTAACGCCCCTGCGATAAAGGATATGATATGACGCCGGTTGATTCAGACGCATCCCCTAAGCCGCAAAAAACGGGAGTCGTCAAAGTGAAATGCGGCGGGTCGCCCGACCGTTTTTGGAACCCGCGATTCTGGGACGGCATGACAATCTCCGCATGGGCGAAACTGCTGAACGCAGGCCGATGGCGGATTGCGCCCGGCCGTTATCCAATGCTTTTTGTTATTTCGTGTTTGACCCCTTTGAACTCGTTCCTCGCGGCGCTCCAGCGAAGATTCTACGGACGAGCCGTCGCGGCGACGCGCCCCGTTCAAGATCCTGTCTTCATCGTTGGACACTGGCGCAGCGGCACGACGTTGCTCCACGAATATATCATGCTCGACGACCGGTTCGACACGATTAACACGTACGAATGTTTCGCGCCGACGCATTTTCTCGTTTCCGAACGTTTCATCGCGCCATGGTTGAAGTACCTTATGCCTAAGAAACGTCCAATGGACAACATGGCGGTCGGCCTGTCGCGTCCGCAAGAAGACGAGTTCGCAATCTGCGCGCTGGGGATTAAATCGCCTTATCGCGACGTCGCGTTTCCCAACAACGATCCAATTGACGCCGAATATCTTACGCTGCGCAACATCTCTGACGACGACCGAAAACGTTGGCTCGACGCGTTCGAGTACCTTGTCAAGGCGCTGACTCTCAAGAGCCGTAAGACGCTCGCGCTCAAGTCTCCGCCGCATACCGCGCGCGTCGCCGCTATTTTGGAACGATTTCCAAACGCGAAGTTCGTTCACATCTCGCGCGATCCGCTCACGCTCTTTCCTTCGACGGTCAATCTGTGGGTCAAACTTGCCAAGGTTCACGGTCTTCAATTCCCCAAGGGGGGCGTAAAACTCGAAGAGAAAGTTCTTCGTGATTTCGAAGAGATGTACGACTCCTTTTTCGACGCCGTTCCGTCTATTAAAGAAGGAAACTACTGCGAAGTCTCTTACGACGAACTCGTCGCCGCGCCCGTCGATACCCTTGAGCGAATCTATTCCGAACTCAATCTCGGCGACTTTGACAAGAATCGCGAATCGTTCCAGAAATTCGCGGACTCGCAGAAGAGCTACAAGAAGAACAAATTTGAAATCTCCCCCGAAATGGAGGAGACGATCAGAAGACGCTGGAAGAAATATTTCGACCGTTACGTCAAGGACTAACGTCTTGAATCGCAAATAAAAAGTCCGCCCGACGCTTTCGTTTTAGAGAGCGTCGGGCGGTTTGTTTTATAACGCGGAACGCCGCGTTTGATCAAACGTTACGCGACGATCACTTGATATCGTCGAGTTTGACCCAGCAGCGTTCTTTCCAAGACTTGCGAACCGCTTCGATCGTGCGTTCGACGTTGTACGCGTCGCGGAACGTCGCGACGGGCGCGACTTCGTCGGCGCCGGCGATCTTGAGCAT
>CAMZHY010000522.1 GCA_947307005.1 uncultured Planctomycetaceae bacterium | reverse complement strand
AATACTCCGGGGCGCCGAATTCAGTTTTCATGGATGAACGGCGGCTCCTATCCCGGCATGCCTTTTAACCAGCAGTTTACGGTTCCGCGCGAGTTGACGCTTCGCACGACGTCGGAAGGCGTTCGTCTCTGCATGAACCCGGTTGATGAACTTAAGTCGTTGCGCGAAGAAAAGTTGGAACTCAACGTACGCGCTTCTAACGGATACGGCGAGTTTAAGTTGGCAAAAGGCGATCCTCGAGATTACAACCTTCTCGATTACGACGTCGTATTTCAACCGGGCGACGGCGTCGCCGTTATTGAGGCGCGAGGGCATAGAATAGAGGTCGATCCCAACGCGAAAACGGTAACTTACGACGACGTCGTCGCGCCCCTTGAACTCGTCGGCGAATTCGTAAAGTTGCGCATTCTTCTCGACGTCGCGTCCATCGAAATCTTTATCGGCGACGGTTCCTCTCAAATTTCGAAGTGCTTTGTTCCTGAGGACGAGAACGACGCTCCTATCTTACGCGTTAAAAACGTCAAAGGCGTCGGTCCGGAATGCTGGACGATGAAGAGCGTTTGGAACTGAAACGATTTGACGACGTTTTAGAATCTTTGAAAATGAAAACGGGCGCGGTCTTCCATGAGATCGCGCCCGTTGCTTATCACGCTGCGGCAAGGTCATTCGTCGTCGACCTCGACGTCGAGGATCGGAACGACGCCGCGCGACGCGAGGAATTTGCCGACCATGAAGTCGGAAATGAGATTGCGCCCGAGAATCGAACGGATCGCCGGACGCGCCGACGTCGATGCGTAAAATACATACTGCTCGTTTCCAAGTTGAAGACGCCGTCCCCACGCGTCGTCGTCTTTTGCGGGCGCCATGTTTTCGCCGACGGTTATCGGACGCCACGAGCAAGGTCGCGCGGCGCGTCGAACGTTGAAATCGAAGAGAAGGGGCGAGAAAAGAGACGCGCCCGAAGACTGCGCCGTCAGTTCGAGTCCGGCCTGCGACGCGTTCGCGTCGAACTCGCCTTGCGACGCGTCCGCGCGCCATTCCGGCAGCGCGAGAGGAAACGCGCGCGCGAGAACGATCTCGCGACCTTGCGGAGAATCAGCGCCGTCAATTTCTGCGAGAAGCGCCTCTTCTTCCGAACGCGGCTTTGTTCTCGCTTTAGACGGAGCCGCAGGTTTGGCAGGTTCGAAAACGTTTGTCGCGAGGACGATTTCTCGCGCTTCCGCGTCGTTTTTCGCGAACGTTTCGACGGCGAGAGAGAGCGTCGTTCGGCAGGTTCGCGGGGCGGGCGCGACGCGTTCACGGGGGGCGGGGACGAGCTCGTCGGCGAGTAGGAGAAGCGACTCGTTGTACGCGAGGAAAACGCGGCGCGTCAGTCGCCGTCCGCCCTCGAGCGCGATTGAACGCTCGCAGAACGCGTACGCTTTCGACGGGTCGACGCAAGTCGTTTCCCACGCGCTCCGCGGTTCGAGCCGCCGTCCGTCGACCGTTAGTTCGACGCGCCAGATTCCGTCGAGAATCGGACGTCCGTCGGAAGAGAGCAAAATTTGCGCGTCGAGCAGCGAGGACGGGTCGCTTTCCGACGCGTCCGGGAACGCCAGTAGAAATTCGACGCCTTTTTCGACCCCGTCGGCGTCGGCGAAGAGACAGAAACGCTCGTTTTGCGCGAAACGCGAACGCTCGACTCCGTCGGAATTTTCGACGCGTAGCGCGTCGAGCGCGACGTCGCGAAAGGTCTGGGTTTTACCCCCTGATTGTTGCGACATGGTTAAACCTTGCGGAAGGGAAGGGACGACGCGATCAAGTCGTCAAACAACATTCGCTATTGTACTCCTTGTTTTGCCCGTCGAAAAGCCCGGAACCCCCGTCAAGCGCTTGCATTTTGACGGCGCGCGCTGTATACTGACGCGCGCTGAGGAACGCTCGGTTAGCGCGTTTCGCGTTCCTTTTCGGCGCGTTTATTAGGTTGCGAGGTCGGATCGATGAATCGAGACAAAAGTCGTGAAATATTCGAAAAAGCGTTGACTTTGATTCCCGGGGGCGTCAACAGTCCCGCGCGCGCGTTCGGCGGCGTCGGCGGATCGCCGGTCGTTTTTGAACGCGCGGAAGGCGCGTGGATGATCGACGTCGACGGGAACCGCTATATCGACTACGTCCTCTCTTGGGGCCCGATGATTCTCGGGCACTGCGATCCTCGCGTAACGGAGGCGCTTCACGCCGCCGTCGATTGCGGGACGAGCTTCGGCGCGCCGACGGTCGCAGAAAATACGATTGCCGAACTCATTATCGACCTTGTTCCGTCGATCGAACGCGTTCGACTCGTCAACTCCGGCACGGAAGCGACGATGAGCGCGATTCGGCTCGCGCGAGGGTATACGGGACGCGACAAGATCGTCAAATTCGTCGGGTGCTATCACGGTCACGTCGACAGCCTTCTCGTCGCGGCGGGGAGCGCGGCTGCGACGCTCGCGGTTCCGAACTCGCCGGGCGTTACGGCGGGCGCGTCGAAAGACACGATTCTGCTGGAATACAACGACGTCGAAGGCGTTCGCCGCGCGTTTGCGGAATTCGGCTCGGAAATCGCGTGCGTGATCGTCGAGCCGGTCGCGGGCAACATGGGGTGCGTTCCGGGGACGCTCGAGTTTTTGCAGACGCTACGCGACGAGACGCGCAAATCGGGCGCGCTTCTTATTTTCGACGAGGTGATGTCGGGCTTTCGCGTCGCGCGAGGCGGCGTTCAAGAGCGCGTGGGGATTACGCCCGATTTGACGACGCTCGGCAAAATCGTCGGCGGCGGTCTGCCCGTCGGCGCGTACGG
>CAMZHY010000521.1 GCA_947307005.1 uncultured Planctomycetaceae bacterium | reverse complement strand
CGTCGCGGAACGTCGCGACGGGCGCGACTTCGTCGGCGCCGGCGATCTTGAGCATATTCTCATAGCACGCGTTGACCGTGAAATCGCGGTATCCGTACATGTGACCGTCGGCGAAGGACGCGTAGCCGAATCCGCCGCGATTCGTAAGGACGCGAGACCAACCGCGTTCCGGTTTCGAAGCGTCGTAAATCTTCAGATAGTTGACGTCGTCGTAATTCCACGCGATCGCGCCGTTCTCGAAGTAAAGTTCGTAGCCGTGAGTGTTTTCCGTGCCCCACGCGTTGCGGGTGCATTCGAGCGATCCGATCGCGTCGCCGGGGAGCGTGTACATAATGCGCGTCGCGTCGTCCGTATTGACGGCGACCATCTCGCCCTGCGCCGGATCGGCGCCGCGATTCATACGCGCGGCAAGGTCGGAACCGACCGTCTTCAGGTCGCGACGGTACTTGATGTGCGTGTGCTGCATCGCGCAGAGCTCGATCGGACGCATGCCGGTCACGTAATAGAGCATATCGAGCGCGTGAGAGCCGAGGTCGCCAAGGCAGCCGCCCGTCTCGCTGAAACGCCAGCTGTACGGGGTGTCGGGGCCGCCCCAAGACTGATTGTAGAACGAACGCGCTTCGAGAAGCTTGCCGAACTTGTTTTCCTTAACGAGCTGACGCGCGTAGACGTTGGACGGGCAGCGACGGTAGATGAAGTTGACGGCGTTGAGCAACTCCGGCTTCGCCTCGGCGGCGGCGGTCATTTCACGCGCTTCGTCGACCGTAACGGAAAGCGGCTTCTCGCAGAAGACGTGTTTGCCGGCGGCGATCGCCTTCATCACGGCGTCGTAGTGCATCGAGTTCGGAAGACAGACGTCGACGTAATCGCAGCCCGGATCAGTGATGACGGCGTCGAGATCGCTCTTCGCGTCCCAGCCGGATTCTTTCGCGGCTTCCGCCTCGACCGGAAGAGTAAACGCCTGATACAGAACCGGCTTAATCGGGGAACTCGTGTAATAACGCGAGACGGCCTCGTAAGCGACCGCGCGAACCGTGCCCATCATACCGTAGCCAAGAATACTAACGTTCAACGTTTTCGCCATTGGATATTCTCCCTGTGATCTTAGAATTCAACCTCGCCGCCTCGGCGCGGTCAGAGTAAAAGTCGTCTGTTTTAAGGCGCGACGCGACGACGCGCCTCCAACCGGCATTGTAACGAATCCGTCGACGCATTTCAAGGAACGATAAGCGACTTTTCTAAAAAAGAGCGTCTAACGACTATTTCATTCTTCTTTTGAACATATAAACCGCCGCGAAAAACGAAAAAATCGCGATAATCGCTAACGCGGCGACGCACGGCGCTATCGCCTCAAACGACATGTCGCGGAGAAAAAGTCCGCGCGCAAGCTTCATCTCCCAGCGCACGGGATTAATGACGGTAAAATTCTGAAGCCAAAGCGGCATATTTTCAACAGGGGTCGCAAATCCAGAGAGCATGATCGCGGGGGGCAGAAAAAGAAACATTCCAAGCGTCGCCTGCTGCTGAGTGGTGGAAAGCGCGCTGATCATTAGTCCGACGCTAACGACGGACGTAAGGTACAGCAGCATCGTCGCCAATAACACCCACAACGAACCCTGAAAAGGAACGCGAAACCCCAAAATAACGATCGCCGTCACAATGCAGACGGAAAGCGTCGCCAACATCACGGCGGAAATCGCCTTTCCTAAAACGATTTCCATCGGAGTCGCCGGCGAAACAAGAAGTTGCTCAAACGTCCCGGTCTCGCGTTCGCGAGCGATCGACAGAGTAGACACGATCATGCCGACCGTCGTCGCCAATAAACAAATCAAACAGGGCATGAACGCGTCGTGGGCTAGAAGATTCGGATTGAACCACCGTCTCGACACAATTCCCGTCGCCAAAGCGTCGTCGCTCCGCGTCGTCGTCCGCATGCCGTAGTTTTGGAGGATCGCCGCGACGTATCCTCCAAGAATCGCCGACGCGTTCGCGCGTCGCCCGTCGAGAAGCAACTGCACTTCCGCTGTTTCGCGCGGAGAAAGGCGTTTCTGAGAAAAATCTTCCGGAATAATCAGCGCGGCGAATATCTCGCGATTTTCAATCGCGCTTTTAAGTTCGCTATGACTGTGAAAGTATCTCGTCTCCTTGAAAATGGGGCGCGTTGAAAATGATTTAAGCAGCGACGCTCCTTCGACTCCCGAATCAAGGCAATAGACGCCGAGCCGAACGTTTTGCACCTCCAGCGTCACGGCGGCGGCAAAGATAATCAACTGCATAACAGGCGGAAAAAGCAACACGATTCGAGTTTTCTTGCTCCCAAAGGATATTTGAAATTCCTTTGCGACGATCCGCCAAACGCGTCGTATCGAACCTAGCATATCGACTTACTCCCACTTCGATTCGTTAAAGCCGTCTAGGCGTCTTAATGATCGCCGCAACAATATAAACAAGTCCCACCGCCATGATACAGCCCGTCTGGCGATGCAACAGCGGCCACGCGTCTCCCGTCATAAAGATCGTTTGCAAACAGACGACGTAATATCGCGCGGGAAACAGGTAGGTTATAAACTGTAGAATTCTCGGCATTGAATCGATCTCAAAGAGAACGCCCGAGAGAATATAGTTCGGCAGAAAACTCGACAACAACGCGATTTGCGACGCAAGATTCTGATCGCGACACGCCGACGAAATCAGAAGTCCTTGAGTCGTCGCAACCAGTAAAAAGGCGCTCGACGAGTAGATCAACGCCAAAAACGATCCACTGAAAGGAAAGTAAAAAACATATCGCGCAAAGAACGCGCTTCCAACGGCGGCGGTTATTCCGAGGCA